>JAIVWA010000001.1:0-509 GCA_049190255.1 Gammaproteobacteria bacterium
TTGTTCCTGTCGTTAATGATTTAATGTATTTCATTTTGTTTACCTCATGGGTACTAAACCAGTTGAATGCGAAGGTTTTATAATAGATTAAAATCCCAATGACCAAGGTTTCAGGTGTCGGGTGTCGGGTGTCAGAGTACAGAAGACAAATGACAGAGGTCAGATGACAGATGAACCGCCTTCGTCGTCTTTCTTCTTATCGTCCTCGTACTCGTTCTCGTCCTCGAATGCGTATCGAATAATCTCCTCACAAACTTGCGTTTCTCGAGTACGAGGAGAAACACGAGTGTGAGTAGCAATTTTTGTCAATCTATCTATCCTTTTCTCACCGGCACCTATTGATCATCTTGTCAAATCGTCCCTCGTCCCCTATAAAATTCTGATTTCGAGGACGAGCACGAGGACGAGGACGAAAAAAATCAGATTAATTCGCATGCATACGCCCTGCGCCTTTTCTTATTTTCCGCATTTTTTCCGCATTCCGCATTCCAACTTCCGAATTCCTTATA
>JAIVWA010000001.1:519-32581 GCA_049190255.1 Gammaproteobacteria bacterium
CACACTCGGTTACAGAGTATAAACTTCGTCCCTCGTCCCCCATAAAATTCTGATTCACGAGGACGAGAACGAAAAGAATCAGATCGCTTGCACACGCCCTGCGCCTTTTCTTATTTTCCGCATTCCGCATTCCAACTTCCGAATTCCTTATATGAAACTACTCTGCCATGGATCCCGAACCCTTATGGTATTGACGGGAGTCATCACGACCCCGCCCGCCAGGACCCATCATTCCCCGACCTCTGCCGTAACCGCCACCAGGACCGCCATAGGGACAGTCGGGATTTCCCTGGTAGCCATATCCGCCTCGTCCCATCATTCCGGGGTGCATCATACCGTGGTTCATGTGGCCACCGCCCATAAATCCCATTCCCAGATCAGGGTTGATCTTTCGAACCCGGAAGATATGGTCCAGACGCTTTTGGGCCAGTTGGGCTTTGGTATCGGAAATTTCTTTTTGTATGGTGGCAGCTTTGGCGACGTCCGGGTTTTGCCTGGCCATCTCACTGGCTAACTCGAGACGCTTTTGATAGACTTCCCGGCGAAGATCTTTGGTGTCCTCGAAAAAAGCTTTACGCTCTTCTTCCAGCTTCTTGATATCTTCTTCGCTCAAATTGTCGAAAGCTCCCCATCCGGGAGCGCCATACCCGCCATGCTGCCAGCCCGGCCCCTGGTGCATCTGACCGCGATAGCCGTAACCCCGTCCCATGTCCGCAGAGGCACCGGCTGCAATAACCATAATAGAAAAAGCAGCAATCAACAAAATTTTCCAATTCTTAAACGGTGTATTCATTTTTCTTCTCCTTTGGTTCTCAATAAAATTGAGGATAATGAAATGGTAATCACGATATGTGATTTTGTAATTACCTTATTACAAGCAGCGTGCCAACACATCGTCTATAAATTAAATCGGATAGTAACCATTTGATAACAATGGGAATATTATTCAAATTAATAATTAAAAAATTCGAAACCGGAAATACCCTGAGGATTCAAGACCAAAAAGTGTGTAAAAAATATCCAGCATGATACGCTAAATTTCATGGATCGCGTAAAAAGTACCCATCTATGAAAAGACGATAATCGCCTGACAGAATAAGCTAAATATCGTTCGACAGAATAAGCTAATAATGATACAACTAAATAAGCTAAATTTGGAACTGCATGAAAAGCTAAAATTTATACGGCGTAATAAGCTAACGAAAGCACGAGAGCTATGGCAAGCCCACATGGAAAACTGGCCGAATCCCTTGAGGCCCTGAGAGCACTGCAGGAGCGCGGTGTCGTCGCCGTGCGTTCAACTAATCTGACCCGAACGCATCGGGAACGCCTGGTCAAAAACGGCTTCTTGCAGGAGGTCATGAAGGGCTGGTACATCCCTGCTCGCTCGGACCAGGCCGCGGGAGAGAGCACGGCATGGTATGCATCGTTCTGGGGATTCTGTTCAGCCTATTTACAGCAGCGTTTTGGGACAAATTGGAGCCTCTCGCCTGAACAGTCACTATTGCTGCATGCCGGGAACATGATGGTTCCACGCCAATTGCTTGTACGCTCACCGAAGGCCCGCAACAAGATCACAACGCTGCCGTATGATACGTCGTTATTCGATACGCGTGCGGCCCTGCCAGAAGCTGGACAAATTGTAGAGAAGGACGGCTTGCGGCTGTTCTCTATACTTGCGGGCCTGGTGAGCTGCGGATCTGAATTCTTTCGACATAACGCGACGGACGCACGCGCGGCTCTGGCCATGGTGCGCGATGCATCTGATGTGCTTGCATTGCTCCTTGAGGGTGGACGCACCACGGTTGCCGGCCGACTCGCAGGTGCGTTCCGAAATATCGGACGTAACCATATTGCCGACGATATCGTCAAAACAATGCAAGCCGCAGACTACGACATTCGTGAAAAAGATCCATTCGATGACACAACAAATTTGATCCTGCCGGCGCGCGAACAATCGCCATATGTGAACCGTATTTGCCTAATGTGGCAGCTGATGCGAGAACCAATCCTCAAACAATTTCCGGCCGCCCCGGACCGGCCCGCCGACATCGCGGCCTATCTCAAGGCAGCCGATGACCTTTACGTTACGGACGCTTATCACTCGTTGTCCATTGAAGGTTACCGGGTCAGCCCTGAGCTGATCGAACGGGTCCGAAGTGGCGAGTGGGATCCGGATGAAAACAAGGATGACCGCGAACACCGTAATGCCTTAGCAGCACGTGGATACTGGCAGGCCTATCGGTCGGTCCGCCAAAGCTTACGCAAGGTGATAGAGGGCGATAACCCCGGAGCAGTTGGCGATGATGATCACCGTGACTGGTACCGTGAAATGTTTGGGCCGAGCGTAACGGCCGGCCTCTTACGGACGGCGGACCTCGCCGGTTACCGCAACGACCAGGTATATATCCGCCGCTCCATGCATGTGCCACCGCGCTATGAAGCTGTGCGGGACTGCATGCCGGCATTCTTTGATTTGTTGAGAGAAGAGCCGGAACCATCGGTGCGTGTTGTTCTGGGACACTTCGTGTTCGTATATATCCATCCGTACATGGATGGCAATGGCCGTATGGGACGATTTCTTATGAACGTAATGCTCGCAGCGGGCGGGTATCCTTGGACCGTTGTTCCACTGGAAAAGCGAGACGACTATATGGCTGTATTGGAAAGCGCGAGCGTGGAACAGGACATCACGCCATTTGCGTCGTTTCTTGGGTGCCTTGTTTCCGACAGCTTAGAAGGTAAGCCATCACCACAGGTACCTTATTGATAAAAAGAGGGTTGTCTTACCGCAGCCAGCTGCCTCTTAGCTTGACTGAATACTGCGATTTCGATATACGTCTTTACAAATGCTGCTCGAATTCAAGAACATAAGCTACAAATATCCTGGCTCCATCAACGAAGTATTCAAAAATCTAACCTGTAGAATTTCCACCCCAGGTTTTCATGCCCTCTTCGGGCCGTCCGGCGTCGGTAAAACCACCCTGGCCAAAATGATGATCGGAGAAGTCAAAGGCTTTGGCGGTGAAATTTTAACATCCGAAATTCACCGCATATTGTACACCTACAATCTTGAAAGGCTGCCGGGATGGTCAAGTGTACGGGAACATCTTCAAGCCACCACACCGGAATCCGGCAAAGATAAAATCGACGAACTGGTAACCGCATTCGGCCTTGAAGCCTGCATGCAGTCACGCTTTGCCCGGCTCTCCCTGGGGCAGCAAAACCGCACCAACCTGGCCCGCTATCTTTTGCAGGATTTCGACCTTCTGATCATGGACGAGAGCCTGGCCAATGTGGATGAAGTCACCAAAGAAAAAATAATCCTCACGATGAAAAACATATTCCCTGACCGGTGTTTCCTTTACATTTCGCACAGTGTGGTGGAAGTGGCTAAATTCTGCCGGCAGATTCTGGTTCTTCGCGGGCACCATAGAAGTCCGCAAACCATATCGATTCAGGGCCGGGACCATACAGACGGAAAGGCCCTTATAAAGAAAGACCTTGAGCAGACCATGCTGGAGATTGTTAATGCTGCATAGACGCATTTATCAATTTTTTATCATCTATTTGTTGGGGATCATGACTCTTTTTATGGTCAAGTATGTTCTGAACCTCTCCGACTATGTCATCCCCGGCCCGCTGGAAATCTGGCACACCGGCGAAAGTGTTTTTATTCGATATTTTTTCAATGTGATCGATACCCTGTCTATTGCCGTCCTCGGTCACATTCTATCGATTTTCCTGGCAACCATTATCGGCATCATCGGGCGCCTGACGCTCTGGATCGGCTCTTTCATTCGGGTGGCCGCCTACAATATTCAATCCTATCCCATCGTCGCTGTGGCGCCCATCATTTTTATACTCCTGGGAGACGGGCTTTCTTCCCGGCTGTTGATCACGGCCATGATTTGCTATTTTCCCCTGCTGCTATCGTTTATCGGTATTTTGTCTGAACCCGTGACTGAGATCGAACATTTTTATGAATCCACCTTGAGGATGAACTGGCGCCTGCAGGTCAAAATCCGGGCATTTGAAAACATCAACAAAATCACCACCGTCATTGTGGGAAGCGGCACCCTGGCCATGGTGGGAACCATTGTCGCGGAATTTATTGCCGCCAATGCGGGCATCGGTCACAGTATCCGTATGGCGCTTTACCAAAGTGATCTGGCCAAAATTCTAGTGGCCCTGTTTTTAATCGGTATATGCACCTCCCTGTATCTGGTATGCCTGGAGGGGCTGGGGCGGGTGATCCAACGGCGTCTGAAAAATACCTAAGAGCTGATAGCTCATGGCTCATAGCTGATAGTCTCGTAAAAAGTCAGAAACGCGACCTTTTTACGAGAGTGTTTAGTATTTGGTGTTTAGTGTTTAGTGATATAATAATTTAATATGGCACACAATATGTCATGCCAAACACCAAACACGAAACACCAAACACATGATGAATTCGACTTTTTACGAATTCATCAATTTTAATTCTGGTAAAAAAGGGATGGCCCATAATGAGACAACAACTCCGAATAAGATTTGTCCTGATATCGGCAACTCTTTTTTTTCTTTCCTTCACCGCTTGCAGCGAGAAGGGGCAGCAGTTGGAGGAAGTCAATTATCGGCTCAAATGGTTGTTTAATATCAGCGTCGTCGGTGACCTGTGGGCCGTTGCCCAGGGTAATTTTGAAAGAAACGGTCTAAAAGTTACCGTCAAGCCGGGCGGGCCTGAAAAGGATGCCATCAAGGAGTTGGAAATCGGCCACGCTCAATTTGGTGTGGCCTCGGCGGATCAGGTCATCCGGGCGGTTTCCAAAGGGTCACCGATCGTGGTTCTGGCCCAGCTCTTTCAAATCAATCCCCTGCATTGGATCTACCGACCGGATCGAACCGTATTGAAAACACCCCAGGATCTCAAAGGCAAGACCATCGGCATCACCTATGGCGGCAATGATGAAACCATTATGCGCGCCCTGCTGGCAAAATTTAATATCTCCGAAGAAGAAGTGAATCTCTTCAGTGTGCGGTATGATTACACGCCTTTTTACAGTGGTGAAGTCGACCTTTGGCCCCTTTACCGCAATGCGCAGGCACCCATTATTGGCGCTAAGCTCCGAAAAGCAGGAGAGCCGTTCGATCTGATGAGCCCCAGCCGGTTGGGGATTCAATTCGTGGCCAATTCCGTGGTAACCACAAAAAAAATGCTGGAAGAGCGTCCGGAAACCGTCAAGCGCTTTATGCAGGCCTTGATGCAGGCCTGGACGGAGGCTTTGGATCCGGAAAACAAGGAAAAGGCGATTGAAATTGTGCTGAAGTATAATCGGGAAACCCCGGAAGAAATTGTACGCCAGCAGCTTCCGGCCACACGAATACTCATGCTGCCGACTGCCCAGTTTGAATTCGGTCGGATTGATGTTGCCGCCTGGAAACAAACCGAACAAATCATGCTGACCCAAAAACTGATCGACACTCCCGTTCACATTGAAAGCCGGTTGAGGCCGGCGGTCGAGTAACGATAATATATTTTTGTACTTACGGGATCTAAGGAGATCAATTAATAGTTGGTGATTATTCGCCGGCAGTTATTTGTATAACTAATAACAACAAATTGAGCGTCAGGCGCTCAATTTGTCGAGAGGAATTGCCATGAGCGATGCCGGATTCGAAAAAGTGTCACCGTCGGACAAACCGATGTACGGTCCCCGCAAGCTTCTGATTTGCGGGTTTTCTTCAGAAGCCCAGCCAAAATTCGTCAAGCTTTTGGAAATAATCGGTTTGTCTGAAATGCCAAAGGTCTGGGTGACAGCGGCACACGCCGGCAGCCTAATTTCTGAAGTACTGGCTCTCGAGGATAATACGGGCTGGGAATTTGGATCAGAGCTGCCACGAGCCGTCATTATGTCAGGAGTCACCCAGAACGAATTGCACCTGCTGATGTCCGGCAGCCGCCAGGCCGGAATGAAACCTCCCCTGTGGGCCACCTTGACCCCCACTTCGGAAACCTGGACCGTGCAGGATTTGCTAAAGGAGCTGGCCGCCGAGCATCAGGCCATGCAGAAGAAAAAACCATAGGGTGATACGGTTGACAAAACCATTTAAAAGAGCTATTTAAGATACTATATAAAATACCAAATAAAGGACCTTTTCCATGTTAACCAAAATCTATGCAGACTATACGGTCAGTATTACCGAGCTGAAAAAAAACCCGCAGGCACTCATTGACAATGCCCACGGTGAGGCGATTGCACTGCTCAATCGCAACAAGCCGACAGCTTATATCATCCCGGCCGCAACCTACGAGAGGCTGATGGACCTGGCAGAAGATATCGAGCTCGGCGGAATCATTGAAGACCGCAAAGTTGAAAAGGCAGATGCCGTTGAGGTTAGCCTCGATGAGCTATAAGCTGAAATTCCTGCCGAGCGCCCTGAAAGAATGGCGTAAACTTGCTCCGGAAATAAGAGAGAAATTCAAGAAGCAATTGGGCCGCAGGCTGGAAAATCCTCATATCGATAGCACAAAAATCAGGGGCTATAAGCATCACTACAAGATCAAGCTGCGGTCAGCGGGCTATCGGCTCGTATACGAGGTCGAAGAAAAAGAGATAACCGTTTACGTGATATGCGTTGGTAGAAGAGACACGATTTATAAAATACTTAAAAAGCGAAAGTCAAAAATAGACAATAATTAAAATTTAATGCGGGTATCATTATTCAATTTTCACCTCAAATTATAAACTAATGTACGTCCCCAACTTCACTCGTTGCTCCAGATTGATTGCTGTGTAAAAAAGCTTATTTTGAACCTTTGACTGGCGTCCCATCATGATGGTATTACTCCGCTAAAGTTTTATTTACCGGTACTTTAGCAGTTTCCATCATGCTAAACAAGCATTATTTAAGCGTTTATGAAGATTTTCTAGTTAAAAAAACATAAACCGTAATGTCATCAATTTAATCTGCGGCTGGGGCTGTCAGTAAAATTTGATTTGGGCAACAGCCCGTCAAGCTTTGACCCCCCCCTTTTTTTTTCGGATGGAACTCGCATCAACACGGATTCATTTGATTTCGGAAGGCGGATTGAACAAAAAGGAAGAAATCCGCATAGGTGACGCAATAATTATTTGCTTGCATTCTCAGGCAAAGCAGGCAAACATATATATATTGTAGTGGGCGCACTCTTCAAAGGGTGATGCTTTCCCAAAAACAGATTACCTAACAAACACCAGCAAAATTTAAAATGCCGGAAATATATCCCATAGGCGGTGGTAAAGGCGGTGTCGGCAAAAGTTTTGTCGCGGCCAACCTTGGGGCATCAATTGCCAAACAGGGCCATCAGGTTGTGCTGGTTGATCTGGATCTGGGGGCATCAAATCTTCATACGTTCTTGGGGATTGAAAATCCGAAAATCGGAATCAACAGCTTTTTAAATAAATCAATCGAAAAATTTGAAAATCTAGCCGCCCCCACCAATATCCCGAATCTTTTTTTTATCAGTTCTTTGCATTGCTCCATGGAAATCTCGAATCTTGTCTACGCCCAGAAGCTGAAAATAATAAAAGCGGTCAGGAAGCTGCCTTTTGATTATGTTATCCTGGACCTGGGAGCTGGGACAAATTTCAACACCCTGGATTTTTTCTTAACCTCCAATGATGGGATATTTATTTGTGTTCCGGAGCCCACGTCAATCGAAAATGCCTTCCGTTTTATCCGGGCAACTTATTTAAGAAAATTAAAAAGGATCATCAAACGGCATGCTTTTAATGCGGCGGTCAAAGATGCCGTTTTCAATCCAAATCCGACAGATAATGCCGCCCAGCAGTCACGCGATATCATCGATATCGTACTAAAACATGATCCTGACAGAGAGCTGTTTCTCAGAGAAAAACTCAGCGAATTTAACTTTAAATTTATTTTGAATCAGTTTCGTAAAAATATTTATCCAACCCTCGGCCAAAAGATTGCGACCGTTTGCAACCGGCATTTTTATTCTACCTTTCAATTCCTGGGGAATATCAGCTATGATGAGCGGGTCGCGGAGTCGGTCTTTTCAAGAAAACTCTACATTCATAAATATCCTTACACAACAACCTCAATAGATCTGAAAAAAATTGCAGCTGTGATAACCAAAAACAAGGCGCCGGCTTCGGTGTTTACCCAAATAGGATGAAAAGCTTCGAAGGGCTAAATTATTACCAAATTTTAAAAATTCCGGCGAATGCATCCTTCATCGAGATCAAGCGAGCCTACAAAGATGCGCTGGAAATTTATGGAGAAGGTTCACTTGCAACCTACTCTCTTTTCTCCGATGACGAACGGGTTCATCTGTTGAAAGCCATTGAAAAAGCTTTTTTTACCCTTGTAGATGAAGACAAAAGAGCTGGCTACGACCGGATGCTTGTTGATACCGGTCAGGTGGACGCTTCCATCTTAGCCAACAAAACTCAAAATAAGCCGATCCCCCTTTTTAATGACAAGAATTCTTTAAGCGCTGACGATTTAGCGAACAGGATTAGAAAAAAATCAGCGGAAAAAGAAATCAAAGCGCTTTTAGAAGAGGTCCTTGGAAAAGATCTGATCTCCGGAGACGATCTAAAAAGGCTGAGAAAAGCCTTAGGTATCGAAATTTTCGAAATATATCTGATTACCAAGATCAGTGTTGCGGTATTAAGGACGATTGAAGATAATCAGTTTGAGAGTCTTCCTGCCGACGTTTATCTAAACAATTTTTTAAGATCATATGCGGAAATCCTTCAAATAGATGCCCCGAGGGTCATTGACGGTTACTTTAATAATATGTCTCTGGCGCGCAAAGATGATTAGCAATGCAATACATCGGGGTCACCCATTCTTGACAGATTTATTTTCTTTTAATTCACTATTCAAGCTTTGACCCCCTATTTCTTCAAACTCTTTGCTGCCCTCTTTTTCAAGAACCTTGTCCGCGATTACCTCGACGCTGCCCTTCTCGGGCTGATTTAGCGATCCGGCTTCATAGACATAGCGGCGATGCCTTCGGATGCGCTCTTTTAAAAAGCAAATTTCAATTACCACCTCTCGCCCTCACCCGCGCGGTGGCCTGAGCCCGCAACGGATCGTCCGGCCAATAATGTTTGGGATAGCGCCCTTTCAGCTCTTTTTTAACATCAGGATAGCCGGTCTGCCAGAATCCCGCCAGATCCTGTGTAATTTGTACCGGCCGGCCGGCCGGCGAAAGCAAATGAATCAGCAGGGGTTGACGTCCGCCGGCCACGGTCGGTGTTTGGCAAAGGCCGAACATCTCCTGCAGACGCACGGCCAGCACCGGCACATCACCCGAATAATCAATCGGAATCCGTGAACCGCTCGGCACCGTCAGGTGGGTCGGAGCCAGTTCGTCCATTAGTTGACGCTGTTGATAGGACAGCATACCGGCCAGGGCCTTTTTCAACTCGATTTTAGCCAGGTCACGCCGGCGGGTTATTCCGGTCAGATAAGGTGCCAGCCATTGGGCCAGGTGTTTTGAAAGTCCGGCATCTGAAACATCCGGCCACTGCTGCTGACCTGTGGCAAATCTTCGCAAAAAGCAGACCCGATTCTGCCAATGCCTGAGAGCCCGGTTCCATGGTAAACAATCGAGCCCCAACTGCCGGATACCCTCAAGTAGTGCCGCCAGCAATTGATGCGGATCGGGCGTCTTCAACGGCTCGCTGCGCAATGTCAGAGCGCCCAACTTTAAGTCACGCCGTGCCGCCACCACCCGGCGCTCCGGATCCCAGGCCACGGTTTCGGCCCACTGGATCTGGCCGGCAAACTGCGCCATGAGTATATCCGCTTCACAGGCGGCTGCTCTGTAGATTCGCGCGTTACGACGATTACCGTCCAGTTCGACCGCAATCACAAAGGCCTCGGCCGCCAGGGGCTCAGCCGGATCCAGAACTGCACCACGGCCATTGGCCAATAGAAACGTCCCCCTTCCGGTCGGGCGCTGGCGGGCAACCCGGTCCGGATAAGCCCAGGCCAGCAGCCGGCCGATGGATGCGGTATCACCTTCACCGGCACTGCCGCCCATGCGCCGGCGCAACTGATCCGCCGTCCGGACAACTCGGCGGACGGCGGAAAAATCAATGGTAGCCGCCGGATATGCCAGGGGTTGTTTGCGGCGCGCCGCCTGCACCAGGTCTATACGGATACGCATGTCGGCATCGGTTCGGCCGATGTCAAAACGAACCACATCACGTTCACTGAGCAAAGCTGCCAAATCACATGCTACCCCTCCCTGGCCCAGGTCGTCCGCCGCCAGCATCATGTGAGCCAACCGGGGATGGATCGGCAAGGCCGCCATCCGGCATCCGTGGTCGCCAATCCGGCCGTCGTCATCCAGCGCACCCAGGGTTCGGAGTAGTCGACCGGCGCTGTCAAACGCCCTGGCGGAAGGTGGATCAAGCCAGCGCAGCCGGCTGGTATCGTTCACACCCCAGATTGCCAGTTCCAGGGCCAGACCGGCCAGGTCAGCCTCCAGGATTTCAGGTTTGTGGGCTGCGGGCAACGTGCGATGAATACGATGTGACCAAAGTCGCAGGCAGATCCCCGGCCCGAGTCGCCCGGCCCGGCCCCGCCGCTGGTCAGCCGACGCCCGTGATACCGGTATCGTGACCAAGCGGGTCAGTCCGCTGCGCACATCAAAACGCGGAACCCGCTGCAAGCCGCTGTCAACCACCGTCCGGATCCCCTCGATGGTCAAGCTGGTTTCAGCAATGGACGTGGCCAGCACGATTTTGCGCTTTCCAGCGGGTGCCGGTTCAATGGCCCGGGCCTGACTGCTGCGCGGCAGGTTCCCGAAAAGCGGGGCAATGATCCAATCCGGACCCAGTCCGGCGTTTTCCAACAATCGGGTTACCCGACGGATCTCAGCGGCACCGGGTAAAAATACCAGGATACTGCCCGATTCACTGCGAGCAACCGACAGCACGGCAGCGCCGATGGCATCGCTGGAAAACTCGGGCGTGTGGCGAACCACATAGCGGGTTTCAACCGGAAACGACCGCCCCTGGCAGGTAATTACCGGCGCATGGTCCAGTAGCGCGGCAATCGGTGCAGTTTCGATAGTGGCGGACATGATCAGCAGCCGCAGCTCTATGTTGAGCACGCCCTGCATATCGAGACACAGGGCCAGCCCCAGATCGGCATCCAGGCTGCGTTCGTGAAATTCGTCAAAGATCACCAGCCCGACTCCTGCCAGAGATGGATCGCTTTGCAGCATCCGCGTCAGCACACCCTCGGTTACCACTTCGATGCGGGTTGCAGCACTGACGCAACTATCCAACCGGACCCGGTAGCCGACCGTCTGCCCCGCCCTTTCCTGCAGGAGATCGGCCATGCGCCCGGCCGCTGCCCGGGCAGCCAGGCGGCGCGGAGCCAGTATCACAATTTTACGACCCTTGAGCCAGGATGCTTTCAGCAGGTGCAGGGGAACACAGGTCGTCTTGCCGGCGCCGGGCGGAGCCTGCAGCACGGCAGAGGCGTTACCGGACAGCGCTTTTTGCACATCCTCTAAAACCGCTTCAACGGGAAGGCCAAGTTGCGGTATATCTGTGTTCAGAGGTTTCACGATTGACTGTATTTAGGGGACATCCTAAAGTTTTAAAGATTAAGAGAAATTAAAACGCATGAGAGTCCAGCGATAATAATTCTGAAAAATCAAATTCTCCTGCAGTTTTTTCCCCTCGCTGGACTTCATAACTGAGCGCCATAACTGATACGTTCATTCAGTCCGATAATTTTGCCATACTTATCTCTAATTCTCGGGTGGGCCGATAACATAGAAGGCTCCTAGCGCGCACCCGCTGACGATATTTACCTGTAAAAGAAAACTTGCCCGGGGATGCCAGCTTCGACCCAAGGCCGACCCGCAGCGGATTAAGGTGTATATACCGCCCCGCCTCTAAAATGTAAGCATCTTGCTGGCATAAAATCGATATGCCTGCCCCGATAAATCTATATTAAAGTAGGCATCACGGGTCTAAGAAAAGGAAAATATACTTTGGATATTACAGATTTGATATTCCATTTAACTGGGGTAGCGGTTTTGAAACAAATGTCCGTAACGACGATGCCGGCGATTGTACCACAACGCATGCCCGGTCAACAATCTTCTCATTACGGTAGCTACCGGTGCATTTCCGGTTCTTAACAACAGGTGAAAATGTTATGTGAAGGCACATATTATGTAAAGTTGATATCCTCAAATTCTGCCTTTTGTATTCATTTCTATCACCTCTTCAATAGTTTAGTCCACATAATTGTGGCTCTTTGCCAAGTCGGTTGAGCCATTGGAGAACGTGGGGCTGTTGCAATGTGGAAACAATGGGACGTTGGTGAAAGGTTGACATATATGATGGTTTATGTAATGTAAGCACATGCCACGAAAAGCACGCATAGATGCGCCGGGAGCTCTTCATCACATCGTCATACGGGGGATTGAACGAAAACCGATATTCAAAGATTCTCTAGACTATCAAAACTTTATCGAGCGACTATCAAATATTCTGAGCGAATCTTCGACACCGTGTTTCGCATGGGTTTTGATGACCAATCACGCCCATTTGTTGCTGAGAACCGGTCTGACGTCGATTTCTACCGTAATGCGTCGCCTACTGACCGGTTATGCACAACAATTTAACCGGCGCCATCGACGTTACGGCCATTTATTTCAGAACCGGTACAAGTCTTTCCTGTGTGAGGAGGAGCTCTATCTTCTTGAGTTGGTTCGATATATTCACTTGAACCCGATTCGGGCAGGTATGGTAGAAGATTTAAAGGCGCTGAATTCTTATTCCCGCAGCGGTCACTCTGTGATAATGGGACGGGTCAAGCATGACTGGCAGGATACGCATTATGTGCTGGCGCGTTTCGGTGACTCGGTAAAAGAAGCCAGAAAATCCTATTTGAGGTTTGTTCGAAAGGCCATTAATCAGGGGCGCAGACCCGATCTTGTTGGAGGTGGACTGCTTCGATCGATTGGTGGCTGGTCAGCGCTAAAGGCCATTCGGGATACCGAAACGCGGGTCATCAGTGATGAACGCATCCTTGGGAGCAGCGAATTTGTCGAAACGGTGCTGAAATCAGCCAATGAGGCCTATGAACGGAAGACTGTAATTCAGGCCAAAGGTATTAATCTGGACCGCCTGATTGGTATGGTTGCCGGCAGACTGGATATGGATGTTGATTTGATTCTAAGTTCGAGTCGTCAGAGGACGGTTGCCTTGGCAAGATCGATCATTTGCTGTTTAGCTGTTGATCAGTTGATGCTCAGCGGAACTTTGGTTGCCAGCCGACTGAATTTGACACCGTCTGCGGTCAGCAAGCTTGTAAGCCGCGGGCGTCTGGAAACGGAAACCAGGGAAATTGCCAAAGAGCTGCCTGAAGTCAAATAGTCTTCAGCCGGGCGACGGGTTCGGAGAGTGACTTACCAGCAGTATAAAATATTTGGAAACCTTTCACCAACGTCCCGGTTCCTTATATACCATTGAAGGCAAACCTCGGAAGGTCAAACCACCGGCAGATGAGGAAATGAGTTTGAGAGGGATGCAGAGGTAGCGCTTATAATTCAGCGGTATGAGATTTTGATGAAAGCTTTATTGAAACAATTACCCAATAACTTTCAATTGTAAGAAAAATCCACAAAATCAAGCCTATGGCAAATTCAAATCGATCCCTTTGAATTTTGTCAATGTTTAATACGTTTTCATATAGTTAAGTCGTGTTCTACAAATCTTAACCGGGCAACAGTGATGTCTTCTTACAATAAATCTATCCTTTCAAAAGTAGAGATTTCTCCACTTAAAAGGTAGTGGCCTCCGTATAACCGAATTGAATCGTATTAGGCCTGAATTCCAGTTCAGTCGTAAAGATCTAAATCAGGATACAGTTTTTTGGCGCAATCCGGGCAAATACCGTGGCTGAATGCAGTGCCGGTATGCTCCTGAATATAACTTTCCAGCTGGTTCCAATAGCCTTTATCGTCTCTGATTTTTTTGCATGACGCACATATGGGTAAAAGGCGGCCCAAGGTCTTTACTTCGTCAAGGGCCTTTTGAAGCTCAACGATCAACTTCTCTTTTTCCTCTTCTGCCCATATGCGCTCTTTGATTTCCGCACTCAAACTTTGGGTTTTCCTGGCAACTTCCCGCTTCAGATACCAGAGCCCCGCCATCGCCAGTAGGAACAAAATGGGTCCCAGAATGATAGCCAGGTATTTAAGTATCAAGGTCAACGGAACGGGAGGCCGTGGAAGAATCGGGCCGAACCATTTGTTATAAAGCTCGTTATAGGTTCCATTTGCAATAACAATGGCCAGGCCTTCGTTCAGAATCGCCAGCAATTCTCCATCGCCTTCCTGCACGGCAAAACAAAACTTCTGTTCAAAACCCGACAGTGGTTTGCCGACCGGTTTCAGGCTTGTTTCCTGAATCGAGCTGACATTGACGACATTGGAAATACCCAGTTTCTTGATAAGCTGCAGACCGGCCAGTTGCTGGATGACAACCGCATCATGCTGACCCTCAGAGAGCAATTTCATGGCTTGCTCAAAGCTGTCGGTCAATATCAGTTTATCAGACAAGTTTTCTTTGACGGCATATTCATGGGCCGTATCGCCGCGCATCACCAGGACTTCCTTGTCTTTCAAATCCTGCTGGCTGCGAATTGACTTTTCCCCTTCACGCACAAAAATGGTGCCGTGCATCCGCAAGTAGGGTGCGCTAAAATCAAATAGCTCGTCCCGTTCCGGGGAATAGGAGACGAGAGGAAGAACATCAAGCTGTCTGTCTATCAGTTTCTGCTTGATTTCATGCCAGGGGCCAACATGGATGCTGACCTCCAGGCCCACGGCGTAGGCAACCGCCTTCAGTAAATCAACTGAAAAACCATCGGCGCTCCCGTCTGCCCGGACCAGGGCAAAGGGGGGATAGTCTAATTCGCTGGCGGATTTGAGTATTCGGCGGTTGGCCCTTAATAGATGTTCAGCGCTTACGGCGGGCGGCATAAGCCCAAGGATGATCGCGATGACAACCAATTGACAAAAAATTACGACACGATAGGCCAACATTAAAAAACCTCAATTCATCGATTAATATCAAAGCCCTTTTATGGGCCTTACCTTAGTTTTGCAGATTGCACAACAGGAAGTGCTCCTCAAAAACTGATCCGATGAGCAGCGTGTTTTCAAAGACGGCCGCCACACTGGAACCCGAAAGCGGTTGGCCATTGTTCAGATAGATCTCTTTTACGGTGTGCTGACCGGATTCTTTTATGGTCACCTTTATCACCTGGGATGGTGATAACACTTTGGGGTCTTTGGAATGTTTAACGAAGGTCAAAAGCTTGGGGTGGGAACCGACCCATAAATCACCCCTTGGATCAATTTCGATATTGTCCACGCCGGTACCGGCCTCTATCGTGCTGCGCAAGGACAGGTCCCCGGTATTGCGGTTTCGATCATATACATAAATTTTTTGTGCCACAGTTGCCGCAACATAAACCGTTTGGCCATCTGAGCTTATATTGATGCCGTTGGCGTAGGCAAGCGCTTGGGCAACTTTACGAAAGCCTTTGCCATCGTAGTAGAGCACATAGGACCGCGCCAATTGGAGATACTCCTCCGCCATACGCCCAAACGCAGTGGCGTTGCCATGATCGTTGGTTACGTAAAAGGCGGCGGGTCCAACCGGGAGCACATCATTGGGGCTGTGCATCAAGGCTCCTGAAACCGACTGCCGGTGAACCAGTTTGCCGCCCCGATAATCAAAAATTTCAACAAAGTGACCATCCCGACGATGATTCACCACGAAAAGAGAAGAAGTCCCATCCCCGGCCATCCACAAACCGATGCCATGGGGGTTAAGTTCTTTGTCAAAGCCAACTGTCAGGTTTACCAGCTGCGAGTTGGCTGAACTCAGGTCAAACCCGTAAATGGCCCCCTGACGCGGCTGTGCGGCGTCGGACCACCGGGCCCTGCGGTCGGCGGAAGAAATAAAAGCCAGGCCTGTTCGCGGATGGATGGTGATGTCCTCAGAGCTTAAAACGCCTGATATGGACTTGCTCTGACCTTTAAAATGCGGCTTGATTTCCCTGAATTCCCCGGCATCGTAAAACGTCTTCACCATGAAGCCCGCTAAAATGAGCACCAGCACCAGCAAGGTTAGGATTGTATTTCTCAGATATTTTGACATTTGGTAATCCCCCGGTAAACGATGAAGAATTATTACCTGGATTAGAGCGTTTGTCAGAATAACGCAGCGATAGCGGTGATTTGTTGGATCTTCTCAGGATCGTCGATAACCTCCAATATGGGCTGATCCAAACGCTCTAATATTTTAATATAGCGGTTGTCATGTTAATAGCAAGTTTAAGTTGTTACACATTAAATTTTCTCCTGATAGCAAATCTGGCAAACGGAACATACTTCAGACAACCGCTATAATCTGTCTTGAAAATTTTGTTATTCGATCGTATTAACTATAGTGTCCGTGCACAAATGGCAGGTTTTGGTTCAGAGCACGTGTCGCGGCGTAGCCCTTGGGCGAAGACTGAAGGCTTGAGCAATATGGAAAAAAACACTCCCGTTATTGAATTTGCTAAATTAAAATTTTCTTTTTCTGATACGAGGGTCCTTTTTGAGAATCTTTCATTAAAGCTGAACTCCGGCAGTTTCTACCTGATCCGGGGGCCATCCGGATCGGGCAAGTCGACCTTTCTGCGCTTGATCAACCGCCTGGAGGAGCCTTCGGCCGGCAACATATTCTTTAACGGCCGCCGACTGGCATCCTATAGCCCGCCTTTGCTGCGGCGCTCGATTTTATATATTCAGCAAACACCGACCGCCATCGACGGGACGGTCCGGCAAAATTTACTGCTGGGGTTCACCTTTAAAAACAACCGGACAGATTCTGGCCGGGGCCGATCCGGTGCAGGCCATCCGCTATCAGATCATCGTGATGGTCATGCTGGTGGGATCAACGGCCATCGGATCGCTGATAGTGGTTTACCTGGTGCGCAAACTGTGCTTCGGACCGGGTGAGCGGCTGCTGCTGCAACCAACCAATCTGTGACCTCTGCCCAAAAGTACCCTTTGCATTTGATTATTTGGCTTTAACGATTGAGAATGACAGGACACTAATATGAAATCAATTGAAAATGATTCCGAAGGCTTTCAGCGCTTATCCCATGTGAGCGTCGAAAATGCCGTTTATGGTATATTTTGGCTGGATGCTGAAGGCCGGATCTATCGTGCTAATGATGCTGCCTGCCGCCTGCTGGGATATACAAAGAAAGAGCTATTGGGTATGAAGGTCTCAGATTTTGATCCCGATTATCAGGCACAAGAATTTACGATTTTTTGGAAAAAATTAAAGAAATTAGGAGAATACAATATTGAATCCAGGCATAGAAGAAAAGACGGCAGTTATTATCCTGTTGAAATATCCTCTTGTTATGTCGATTTCGAAGGGCAAGGTTATAGTTGTACGTTTTTTCGCGATATCACCGAACGCAAGCACTCGGAGGAGTCTTTGCGAACTACTTTAAAGGAATTGGAGATACTTAAAGAGCGACTTCAAGAAGAGAATTTTTACCTGCAAGAAGAAATTAAGCTGGAGCATAATTTCGGAGAAATAATTGGCCAAAGCGAAGTCTTCAAAAAAGCGCTCATGCAGGTGGAGCAGGTGGCCATTACCGATACGACGGTTTTCATTAACGGTGAAACAGGGACGGGAAAGGAACTGATTGCCCGCGCCATTCATGATATCAGTTCCAGGAAAAACCGACCGTTGGTAAAGGTAAATTGCGCGGCAATACCGCTAGACTTGATCGAGAGCGACTTGTTTGGGCATGAAAAAGGCGCTTTTACTGGAGCGCTCTCCCAAAAAATCGGTAGATTCGAACTGGCAGACGAGGGGACTATCTTTTTGGATGAGATCGGAGATATACCCAAAGAACTGCAGGTCAAGCTGTTGAGAGTATTGCAAGAAGGAGAGTTTGAGAGATTGGGAAACCCGAATACGATAAAGGTGGACGTCAGGGTAATCGCTGCAACCAATCGTGACATTGAAAAAATGGTGGCCGTTGGAGATTTTCGCGAGGATCTTTTTTACAGGCTAAACGTCTTTCCTCTTAATTCACCGCCACTCAGAAAGCGTATAGACGACATCCCCATGCTGGTTAAGCACTTCATACAGAAATACAGCGCCAAGACCGGCAAAATGATTCAAACCATACCTAAGTCGGCCATGGACACACTGCAGTCTTACCACTGGCCGGGCAATGTTCGTGAATTGGAAAACATAATAGAGCGCGCTCTGGTCATTAGCCAGGGAACCAAACTGGAGTTAGGCGATTGGTTTTCACGCCTGGAAAGCGAGGACAACCAAAAATATATCCTTTCGATGCAGGATTTAGAAAGAAAACATATTCTAAAGGTTCTGGATCTAACATCATGGCGAGTAAGCGGAAAAGGCGGCGCAGCGGAAATACTCGATTTAAAGCCCACCACGCTGGAGGCCAGGATGAAAAAAATGGGAATTGAGCGTGCCTAAACCTCTGCACCGATAGTTGATCTTCTTAGACCCCCCAAAACATACCACATTGATAGAGCCTCGTTTCAATATTTATGGCAGTGATAAAGAAGTGTGCTCTGACTTGAACCGGTAACACTTCTCCCCATATAATGGGATATTCTCAATATGTTGGGAACACTTCCTTTTCTCTTCAAAACCCAGTCCTGAATGTCATTACTCTTATTAGTTATAAAATTCAATTGGTTAAAATCCATTTTGATAGCTTCGGCAGAATTGGTACATTTTTTGAAGTATAGAAATGTAATCGAATTTAATAAGGATTGGCAAGGCCTATCAACTATGAATCACAAACTGATAAATACGCACATGAGTGACAATGGCTTTAGTATTGAGAATCTTCCGACCGAGAAACCAATGGTTGTTGAATTTAACGCAACCTGGAGCGGTCCTTGCCATATAATGGAGCCGGTGTTGGAAAGCGCGGCCGGAATATATGGCCACAAGATTAATTTTCATAGGGTGGACATAGACGACTTCCCAGAAATAACCAGGCATTTTGGTGTCAGAAAAGTGCCGACAATACTAATCTTCAATAGAGGCAGGCTGGTGGATTTTGCTGTCGGGGCAATATCACGCAGGGATCTGGCGTCGAAGCTGGATAAAGTATTGTAAGCCAGAATCAACAGGGAATCTTAAAACATAACCGCAAGAAAGAAAGGATCGATCATGGGTATTTTTACAGCAAATGAAATGTTGTTCTTCTTTTTGGGTGTTTTGGGCACATCATTGACCTTTACGCTTATTTATCTCAGAAAAACTTTTCCTTTCAGGTGGCATTCGACTACGCTCGCTGCTTCGGGCATCATGCTTGCTCTTTTTACGATTGCCTGGTCGGTAAGCAGTCTTCTGGAAAACGAGGCTCGGGCATCTGGTATGGGCCTCCTGATTTTTGGCGTGACCACGCTTATTTGCTTCGGCCTTGCCAGGCAACTGGTTGCCAAAGAAATGAAGCTGCTAAAGCCCAGCTAAACGGCCTCGCAGCAGGATGACTGATCCTATAAAACTGCTTAATAATTACTAAAATTAAAGGAGAAACGTATCATGGCAATCACACAAATTCCCCCAAAGGCATCCCCCGAGCCCAAAAAGCGGATTAAGGGCCTGAGCCGCCGTAACTTTTTTAAATATTCTTTAGCTTCCGGTGTGGGCGTTGGGGCCGCGGTAATGGGGGCTGACAAGCTTATTCCTGCGGTGGGCACTTCAGCCGAAGCAGCCCCTAAGATGGGTAAAGAGCATGATTCCATTCCGATCGAGATCGCAAAAGACTACAAGCGGATGAATCAAAAAAACACGATATTTTGCCGTTTCGGCTGGGATCCCAAGATAATACCGTTAGGAAAAGAGTTCGGCGGAAAATTCCACGGCATGATACCGCCGGCCGGACAGCCCGGATGGACCGAGGTGGAAAGCGCTTTGAGCCTGGCCGCCTGGTCGGTGGATCATGACGCCGCCACCAATAGCGAATTCGGAATCCCCAATCAGGGCCTTTACGCCTGGGAAGGTAAAATTAACAAACGCCAGACGGTTTTCGACACTCCCCGGCAGGCTACCAGCAAAGTAAAACGGGCGGCACGTTTTTTGGGGGCAGACCTGGTCGGCATCTGTGATTATGATGAGCGTTGGGTCTATTCAGACTTCTTCAATCCATTCACCGGCAAGGCCACCCCGGGTGAGTTTCCCTTCAAGCCAAAAAGCGTGGTGGTTCTGGCCCTGGAGATGGATTACGATGCGTTTCGCGCAGCGCCATCTCTGATTGCTTCTGCCGCCGCCGGCAACATCTACTCCAATATGGCCAGCATTGCTCACAAAGTCGCCACATTTATAAGACAATTAGGCTATAATGCCATCCCTTGCGGCAATGATTCCGCCATGAGTATTCCTCTGGCCGTTTCCGCCGGATTGGGCGAGTTGGGTAGAAACGGACTTCTGATTACAGAAAAATACGGGCCGCGGGTAAGGCTTTGCAAGGTAATCACCGATCTTGAACTGACGGCCGGTAAACCCATCACTTTTGGTGTTCGGAAATTCTGCGAAGTTTGCTTGAAATGCGCCGACCAATGCCCGGGTAAAGCCATATCCCATGATAAAAAAGCAAGTTTCAAAACTACGACCATATCAAATAATCCCGGGGTTAAAAAGTGGTGTATCGACGGCGATAAGTGTTTTGCCTTTTGGGCGAAAAACGGTGGAGACTGCGGAAACTGCATAGCAAGCTGTCCCTATAACAAAATCGACGATTGGCATCACAGTCTGACCAAAGCGGCCACCCTGACGCCGGCCAAGCCGGTGCTGCGCTATTTTGACGAATTATTCGGTTACGGCAAGACCTACAACGAAAAGGCTATGGAGTCGTGGTGGAAAATCAAATCCTAACCGCCGAGCCCGCAGATTAAACGTTTCATGAAAAAATGATAGCTTGCTGGCAACGTAATCTGGTGACGCCCACCAAGGCGTCACCAACAATCCAAGACCGGAAAGGTTTGCTCAAATCGGCTGGGCGCCGGTTTCAGTCTATCCGAAATCTAAACAAGCTGCCTGCAATATAGCGATGGCTACCATGCTGATAAAAACGCACAGGACATCCGAGTGGAAATTTTTTCTAAGGCTGTCTGTAGTGATAAGCTTGCTGGGGGCATATTTCTACGGTGTTTCACTCCGGAGTCAAAACGAGCTTACTCTTTTGGGTCAATTCTACGAAACAGGTGCTGTATTTCAAAAAATCAGCGACACGCCTTTAATCTACAATGTCACCTCAAAAAATGATGCAAGCCTTCTTCTCTCTGTGGCCATAGAAACAACCAACGGCTATGGAGGTCCGACCACAATTGCCACTGAGGTGGACGCCAAAGGAATTATACAGAGGGTATTGGTTCTGGAACATAAAGAGACGCCCGCATTTTTTAAGAATTTGCAAGATGAAAAATACTTCAAACAATTTGAAGGCCTAAAGGTAAATTCGGTCTTTGTGTTGGATGAAGATATCGATGTTGTGAGCGGGGCCACGGTCTCTTCTAAAGCATTTTGTCAAGCCGTACAAGTGGGGGGCCATAACATAGGAAGGGAATTGCTAAATATGTCTATTGCGCAACAAGAAAACCCTTTCATTTTCGGAATAAAGGAAACTATTCTCATCATATTGTTTGTCTTGGTGATGATCGGTTCCATAAAAAAAATTGCGGTGCTGCGGTACTTCACCTTAGCGGCCGGTGGAGTTATTCTTGGTTTTTATCTAAATTCGGCCATCTCTCTTTCCAATATCGCATCGATCCTTTTGGGATATTTCCCATCTATTACTGAAAAAGCGTTCTGGTGGCTTTTGGTTGGGGGGGCACTGCTCATGATTCTCTTCTACGGTAAGAACCTCTATTGTTACTGGCTTTGCCCTTTTGGGGCAATCCAGGAATTCGCCACTAAAATAGGCGGAGTAAACATCAAACTCAGCCGGCGCACATTAACCGTCGCCAAGTACATAGGCCCCTGCCTTACGTGGTTGGCGTTAATGATCATTTTCCTTACTTCGAATACAACCGTGGCCAGTTACGAGCCCTTTGCCGCTATATTCGGTTTGCGGGGCACATCCGTGCAATGGTTCATAATGCCTACGGTGATACTGGGCTCTTTTTTCATTACCAGGTTCTGGTGCAGATTTTTCTGTCCGGTGGGTGTGGTTTTGAAAATTACAGGCCGAATTAGAGCTCAAGCCAAACGGGGATTAAAAGGTATAAAAAAATGGAAAACAAGGGCAGCATATTAGCGGCGGTATTCGCCAATCTGGTCATAACCGGAACATTGGTACTTATTTTAATTTACTTTTATCAGGTTCTTTTCACAGATATAATGTGATTGGCTCGTATAGAAGGGAAATCAGTCAACATGAAACGAATTGACAATTGTTTCAAAGGTGGTGTGAGATGGCCATATTTTTACTTTCGCGAGGTTCGTACTCCTGGGGTTCACAAATAGCGGGGATGGTGGCAAAAAAACTTGGCTATGCGTGCATTTCACGGGAGGATATTCTCAAAACATCAGGGAAATTCGATTTACCGGAGATCAAGTTGATCAATGCGTTTAACGAGATGCCTTCATTGATAGACCGGTTTATAGGAAGTAGAAAAGAAGAATACCTTTCCTATCTTCACGCCGCCATTCTGAAAAACGTACAGCAGGACAATGTGGTGGCACATGGTTTTGCCGGCCTATTCCTGATCCACAATATATCTCATGTCATCAAGGTTAGAATAACCATAGATCAAAAAGACCGCATCGCACTGGCCCAAAAAGAAGGCGGCATGGGAGCGGGCGATGCTTTCAGAGCGCTTAAGAAAATTGATGCCCAGAGGCAAAAGTGGGGTCAATATATGTTCGGTGTGGATTTGTCGGACTCTTCAAACTACCATATGACCTTCCATGTCAACAGGCAAACCATCAACGACGCAGTTGAGCTCATTTGCTACGCGGCTGGGTTAAACCGTTACCGCACCACAATTGAATCTCAGAAGTCGCTCGATGACCAGTTGCTGGCCTCGGAGGTGAAGGTAGCCCTTTTGGAAATAAGACCGGACGCCGTGGTAAACTCGGATAGCGGCCGGATTTATGTTGAAACCAGAGAAAACGGTATGGACACCAACGAGGTCAAACATATGATCAGTAAAACCGCGTTAGAGGTACTGGGTGTCAAACAAGTAGAAGTCAACATTAAGCCCAGTTCGGCTTAGCCACGGGTTGATTTCCCGGTGGTTTATTATTAAGATCGCACAAACCAGCTTACCGGACGTCGCAGGCTGACCGGTTCCGGATATGTTTTTAAATAGCCGACCCGTAACACAAACTGCGAAACAACATCGGCCTCGTGGTTGGCCGCAATCTGGTTCAATCCCTCTTTTTCCTCCAGGTACTGGGTCATGGGTTGAATCGCGATGTTTCGTTCGCGTGCCAGCAGGGCCATTTGTTCAAATCTTCTGCCGGTTTCAATTAAGTCGGCTACCGTTTGACCTTCACTGGTAATGATGAGCCAGCCACCGCCCTGCCGGGCGAGTTCGGCCGTAAGGTCAACGCTCTGCTTGCGGAAACTTGGTTTCATAAAATCCTGGGGTTTAAGGAAATTTCTGACGAACCAGCCCTTGAAGCCGCGGATCTCCATACCTTCAACCGTCAGTCCATCACGGTAGCGCTCGGCATCCTTGTTGCTGAGCCGCACCCAGCGGACCAGTTCCCTTTGGGCGTCATCCCGCTGAACCTGGAGCCGAAAATTTTCAATGGCCCCTTCTTCAATGCATTTTGCATGCTCGGTGCCTTTCGGAAAGTAAAACAGCCGGCCCTTTAATGGTTCCGACAATGCGTGAATATCCTCTTTTTTAATCTCATCCGGAAGATAACCGTGCTTAACCGTCATGCGCAGCTTAAGCCGTTCAAGCGGATAATCGATGGGCCTGGCAGGCTTTAAGAAAACCCGTATGATGTCCTTGCGGAATGGGTTGTCGGCCATGATCTCCATTTCAGCCTTTAAGCCGTATGGGCCGGCAGCAAGCGAGAGGTTTTCAGCAAAGGCACCGATGGACAGCAGGGCCTCCCGGTTGTCGGGGTCAACTTCAGATAGTCTGCGTTGCGGGTCAAGGCCAATGATCCATTCATTTTTGTTCACTATCCTAACAAACCAGGGCTGGGAATTATGACCGCTGGGAGCCAGGGATGCATGGTATAAGATGGCACCACCGCTCTTATCCAATTGATCGGTTAGGGGTTTTGAAAGATTCTGATCAGGCAAATCAGCGCGTCGAATACTCGAGCAGGCAGAAAGTATCGACCCGCTCCCCACCGCCATCGATCCGGCTGCCAGGGTTTTCTTCAAAAAACTTCTACGATTTAATTTCATAATGAATCCATTCCTTAGTTTCGATACAACATGTATTTTAGTCACTATCTGGTGACATTATAGACAAAAAAATTTCGGCTATTACGTTGCGCTGCCTGCAAACAGGCCTTGAATCATGGTATCGATCGCATCTTCCAGCCGTTTCCATCCCTCTTCGGATTCAAGGTCGACGCCATTGTAAAAGCGAATCTGGCGGCCGCGGCTGACCAGATAGCTGATCCCGGCACCGATAATTGCGCCCATTGCTGCTATATCCGGCCCATTGCCGGTTGAAGGGAAAAACATATCAAAAAAATTCATCATCGTATTCTCCCGGATCGTTTCCAGTTCAACCGTCAGATCATTGCGTTCGACCATTTCCCAGGCCAGGATCTCCTGGGTAATCGGTCGCTGTCGGATTGCCTGGATGAAATTTCTGCTTAATCGGGACAATTGTTCGGTCACAGGCAATCGACTGTATGCTTCGACGTCACCACCGGCAAGCTCCTTTATTGAAGGCCAGAAGTTGCCCTCCCGGCCAAAGGCGACAATCAGATCCGATAACCCGCCAAAATACCGGTAAATCAAAACTTTATCCACCCCGGCTTCCCTGGCGACGGCATTGACTCCCAGCCCCTTGAAGCCTTCCCGGGCCAGCAGGGTTCCAACGGCCTGGATCAACCTGGCGCGTGTTGCTTCCCGGTTACGGGGTGTTGCCGGATTAAAAATAAATTTTTTCTTTGCGGAAGTCACCATAGGGTCTATTTATGTCACCTAATAGTGACATTGTCAAGCTTTTTTTTGCCCATCAATTGATCGGCTGAACGAAAAGATATGGGGAAAAATCTTGACATTATTGTTATACTACAATATTTTCTTTGTATAACAATAGAACCGCCTTAACAGGAGAATAATCATGGGTGCCGGTACTAAAGAATCCACTAAAATGAAAGTGTTCCCCAAGGGCCAAGTTGTCATCCCTGTTTCATTGAGAAAAAAATACCATATTGAGATTGGTGATCAGATTGATGTGATTTCTGAATCCGAGGGGATTTTATTGAAACCTCTTCCAAAAGAAAAAAGCCGGAGATCTGCGACTGAACGATTATTTGGCATCTTTCGTGCCTATGCATCCAGAAAATCAGAACCAACCAAAGCGGACATCGAAAAGGCAACTGAAGATGGTTTTGCTGAAGGATGGAATAAATGATCGCTCTATTGGACACCAATGTTCTGATTCGATTTTTAACACTCGATAAAGGAAAGAAGTATAAACGGTTATATCATTTCTTTGAAGCGCTGGAACACGGGGAAATGCGAGTGGAGTTGAAGCTAATTGTTTTATTCCAGGTGATATTCGTTTTAAAAAGCTTTTACAAAGTTCCTAAAAAACTCATTGCCAATGGATTAGCAGACATCCTCAAATACAAAGGAATTACAATCAAGGATAAAAAACTCGTTCAACGCACACTGGAACTGTGGCATGATAAAAATGTGGAAATCGTAGACTGCTATCTGATAGCCTGTTTGGAAAAAGACGCCCAAAACATTTTATACAGTTATGATCGGGATTTCGATAAATTTAAAATTAACCGTAAAGAGCCCTGAAGGAGTCAGATAAGGAAGAAAACCATGATTAAAGGAATCGGACATCTGGGTATCGTCGTTGACGACATCGAAAAGAGCCTGGATGCTTTATCAAAAATTATGGAGTTTGAAAAACCCGCAATCAAAGAATTTCCGGACAAGAAAATGCGCTGCACCGTTTTGGATGTAAACGGGCTGGCGCTGGAATTTCTCCAGGATAACAGCGAAGACGGCTTTCTGGCAAAATTCGGCAAAGAAAGAGGCAATGCCATTCATCATTTTTGCCTGTTATCCGACAACATCGAAGCGGACGTCGAGGATCTTAAACAGCGCGGCGTCGAAATGATGGATCAAAAACCCCGGATCGGCTTAAGGGGAAAAAAGATCGCCATGACCCAGCCCAACGCTTTCAACGGCATTACCATTGAATTATCCGAACCATAAAAACAAATTGTGACTCCCGATCTACCAAAAAAATAAAGGAAAAGAAAAAATGAGCAAACGCAGCGACTTAATGACCAAAGGACCGGAGCGGGCACCCCACCGTTCCTTATTGCGGGCTGACGGATTTACCGACTGGGAAATGGAGCGGCCGATGATCGGTATTGCCAACTCGTTTAACGAAATTATACCGGGCCATATGCATCTGGACAAGCTGGTGGATGCCGTAAAAGCGGGGATTTATGCCGCCGGCGGCACGCCGGTGGTGTTTAATACCATCGGCGTCTGCGACGGAATTGCCATGAATCATGTGGGCATGAAATACTCGCTGCCCAGCCGGGAGTTAATCGCCGATTCCCTTGAAATTATGGCCACCTCCCACCCCTTTGACGGCCTGGTTCTATTGTCCTCCTGCGACAAGATCATACCGGGGATGCTGATCGCCGCCGCCCGGCTGAACATACCCTCTATTTTCGTCTCCGGCGGCCCCATGCTGCCCGGAAAAGTGCATGGCAAAGATACCGGTCTGGACAAAGTATTTGAGGCTGTGGGTCGTTTTAAAAGCGGCAAAATATCCCAACAGGAGTTAACCGAATTTGAATGTGCCGCCTGCCCGGGGGCCGGCTCATGCTCGGGGATGTTTACCGCCAACACCATGAGCAACCTGGCCGAAGCCCTGGGAATGGCCCTGCCCTTTAACGGCAGCGTCCCGGCGGTGTTTGCCGAAAGGATCTGGCTGGCCAAACAAACCGGCTATAAAGCCGTGGAATTGGTAAATGCGGACATTAAACCGCGGGATATTATGACCAAGGAAGCTTTTTACAACACCATCGCCGCCGATATGGCATTGGGCGGCTCCACGAACTCGGCCCTGCACATTCCGGCCATTGCTTATTATACCGAAATCGATATGACCCTCAAAGATTTCGGGGAAGTATCTAAAAAAATCCCCCACCTGACCTCCATCGCGCCGGCCGGACCGCATCATGTGGTGGATTTCTTTTATGCCGGCGGCATTCCGGCCATCATGGCGGAACTTAAACAATCAGAGCTTATCAATACCGAAACTATGACGGTTTACGGCAAACCACTGGGGGAGATGCTGACCGAAATTCAGGCCGGGATCAAAGACCCCTCTGTCATTCGTTCAGTGGATAAGCCGGTGCATCCCACCGGCGGCCTGGCGGTGTTAACCGGCAACCTGGCTCCGGACGGGGCCGTTGTCAAGCAGGCTGCCGTGGCTGATGAAATGCTCACACATTCGGGACCGGCCCGCATTTTCAGTTCGGAAGAGGAGGCTTTTCAAACCATCGTCGACGGTAAAATCAACAAGGGTGAGGTTATTGTGGTTCGTTACGAAGGGCCCAAAGGCGGTCCCGGAATGCAGGAGATGCTTTCCCCGACCTCCGCTCTGGCCGGAATAGGAATGGACAAAGAAGTGGCCTTGATTACCGACGGCCGCTTTTCCGGGGCAAGCCATGGAGCCGCCATCGGGCATGTGTCTCCGGAAGCAGCCGCCGGAGGCCCGATCGCCGCCCTTGAAGATGGAGATATCATTGAAATCGACATCCCCAACAACAAACTGGATGTCCGGCTTCCAGAAAAAGAAATTGAAAAAAGACTGGCCGGACTGCCGGAATTTGAGCCTAAAATCAAAAGCGGCTATCTGGCAAGGTACGCGCTGATGGTTTCCAGTGCGGATAAAGGGGCCGTGTTTCCGAGATAGGCTGGCTGCTGGATATAACGGACAGGCGTAGGGCTCAAGGCATAAGGCGCAAGGCAAATGAATTCTGTCATCTGTTTTCAGGATGCTGGATACTGGGGACTTGTCACTGGTCGCTGGTCACTGGTTGCTTGTCACTGGTCTCTGGAATTATGTTTAATGAATGGATTCGATTATATCCTCTTATTCTTTGACAGGATCTACAGGATTTATTGGATTTTTTATAATTGGCATAAAGCAGCCACAATTTTTTGGTACCGAAATTTTATAAAGAAACAAAATTGTGAAGTTTTCCTTTCCACCGAAGGTGGATTGGGTTTCATCAATTTCTTCCCGCCGTCGTCCTGATTGTTCAGGACTGTGGCGCGGCAGGGACCGGAAATTGATAAAGACAAATAAATATCCTGATAATCCTGTTTATCCTGTCTAATTTAAAATAATATAATAGAATCCATTCCAATAAAATAGTAGTAAACATTATTAGAGGAGTGAGCTGTGAGGAAAATGATCCTGATCGGAATCGGTCTGCTGTGGATGCTGGTCACAACTACGAGCTGCGGCGCGGATGAAACGGGCAGTCGCTCGCAAGGCTGCGGCCGTGCCGCACCCGCCACACCGCCGGTCTCCATCGAGGTCGGCGGCCGCACCCGCGAGTTCATCTTCGTTGTGCCGGAATCCTACGACTCCGACGTGCCTCACCGCCTGATCTTCGCCTTCCACGGCCGCACCACCCCCAACACCCGGGTGCGGAAGTACTACCGCATCGAGCAGAACTCCAAAGTGCCGACGATTTTCGTATACCCTGCCGGTCTGATTGCTGCGGACGGCAAGTACAGCTGGTACGAACGCAGCGACCCGCGGGATCGCCTGCGGGATTTCGCCCTCTTCGACGCCCTGCTGGCGAAGTTCAGTTCCAGCTACTGCATCGACCTCGGGCAGGTTTTCGCAGTCGGCCACTCGCTGGGAGCAAGCTTTGCCAACAGCCTGGGCTGCGCCCGGGGGTCGGTTATCCGCGGCGTGGGTACGGTGGCAGGGCGCATCTGGGACATCAAGTGCAGCGGCCCGGCCGCTGCAATGATCATGCACAACCCTAACGACAATCTGGTCCCCGTGTCACGCGGGCTGAGAGCCCGGGACTGGGCCCTGGCCCAAAACGGTCTTAAGCCGCCGGCCCGGCCCTGCGAACCCCGGAACCTGAACTGCGAGTGCTACGGCCCGCCCGGAACCCCGAATCCGGTGGTCTGGTGTCCCCACACCCAAGACCTCAACCGCCAGGGAAAGTTCTATCCCCACCTCTGGCCCAAAGAAGCGGGCGCAGCAATCATGGCGTTCTTCGACTCACTCCCGGCGTCTGCACAATAGCAGTTCAACGTTCAGAAGATTAAATCCAAATTGATGTTCAGTATTAAAAAACTGATCGGGAAGCTGCAGGTCCACCGCTTCAGATTGATCCGTTAAGTCTCTTTAAATGATTTGTTAAGATCCTTCTGGATATTAACCCATGAGTCTTCATTCAAAACTCTGATTATGGAGGTCAGAATTCTCTTGTTGCTGTCCAGCAGAACGGCATTCGACTTTTTCTTTAAAATAGAATAGTAGTGCCGGCCGGCCTCGGTTTCAGAAAATGATAGATATTCTTCCAACTCGGACTCGGTTAATCCACGATAGGTATAGACAAATCCGGCAAATACATACTGGGCCGCCAATATATCCAGATACGGATCGATTTCGGTTTCAAATTTCTTAATAATCTCATCAATCGACGCCTGATCCACTTTATCCGAATCTGACAGAACCAGGTCCAGGATTTGATTCTGGACGATGAGATTGGTTTGCAATTCAACCATCGCTTCAGTGGAATAAGTCGCCTCATCCAGCCTCGAAAAGAGATTCGCCCTGGATGTGTTCTGGTATCTGGTAAGTCTGAAAGCGAGACGCATGGTGTTCACATACTCTTTTTTTTCGGAATAAGAACTGTATTCTATTTCGGCTATTTTTTTCCCCAGGGATGTTTTATACCATTTCAAAACTTGTTCCAGTTCAGGTATCGTTAAGCTTGCAGCGATATTCTTCTGGATATACTCTTTTATTCTTTGCGGATTCGTTGCCAGCCTGATAACGTCTTTGAACCGCAATAATTTTTCATCAAATGACGGGATTTTTGAAGTGTCGGCTTCTTTATATTTCTCTTCAAATGACACCAATGCCATTTCGGTTAAACTATTGGCCTGTTTCGCTATACCGGCTTCTTTTATAATTTCAGCAGCCATCTTGGCTTTTAAAATCTCATTGGTCGGTTGGGAGGGTTTGTCTTTTCCTTTTTTAACCTCCGATTTCTCGTGTTTGATATGCTTGATAATTTCTTTTTGAAGCATCGCGAGATTTTCATTTTTATCTTCACTGACCTTCTCGGTCCAGGCCGCGAGGTCTAAAGGTCGTCTATCCTCCATGGCAAGAATATTTTCGGCCGGGATGGCGAAATTCAAATTCTGCCCGTTTACTATCTGAAAAAATGCCACGCCGACAACTTTCCCATTCATATCAATTACCGGACTGCCGCTCGATCCTCTTGAAATCGGTGCCGTCATCTGAAAAGCGGTCCCTCTGTCCGGAATTTCCCGAATAGCCGAAATTATTCCATCGCTGACTGTCCGCCCCAGGCCCATGGGTGTGCCGATCACGATAATTTTATCGGCAATGTTGGGTTGATTCGGATCAATCTCCAGCCATGCTCCGGGCTTAAGCGTACCACCCGGAACGTTTATTACCAGCTTGATAAGATCTTGTTTTTCGTTTGCAGCTAAAACGAAATCCACTTTGTATTCTATATCGTTGTGGAATTTAATAACAGCGGAATAAGCGCCCTTGAGGACATGGTAATTTGTAATAAAATCGCCATCCTGGCTGATAAAAAAACCGCTTCCCTGCTTGAATAGATTATTTCCGCTGTCATAGGTTAATACCGTGGCAACTGCCGGATTCACCCTATTAAACAGGTCTCCGATACTGACATCCGAATTATCTGCAGCTGAATCATTCTCAGTCTCTGCAGAAGTGACGACTGCAGGCTGAGCAACTGCTGAAAGTTCGATAGTATCCGGTGAAGTTTCGGCCTCCGAAGGCGGATCGTCGTTCTTGGCCGTGACCTGAAAGTTGTATTTCTGCATGAGAAAAAATACAGCTCCGCCACAAATCAGCAGTATTAAAACTGCTAAACTGCCGATAAGCAAAAAATTCTTTTTCTTACCCGTTTTTGCTGTTTGAGTTTCGGGTGCATTATTTGCCGGTGTTCTATTGGCGGGGACTGATTTTTTGTCGGGTGCTTTTTTGACAGGCACTGCTTTTCGTTCTGACTTTTTGCTGACGGGGGCTGCTGTTGGTTCTGACTTTTTGCTGACGGGGGCTGCTGTTGGTTCTGACTTTTTGCTGACGGGCGCTGCTTTTTTTGAGGGCCTGGCCGCAGGTTTGGGGCTTACCTTTTGGGGCGCGGTGGGTGCCGGCGGCCTTGCAACAAAAAACGGTTTTTTACATTTTTTGCAGTTTGCTTCACATCCCTTTTCAGGAATTTTAGAGATGTCAACTTTAAATATGGTTTTACATGCCGGGCATTGGATATCTGTTATGCTGTCCAAAATTTACTCCTTTGGAGTAGATAATTGTTATCGATTATACAACTATGTATATCTGCCGGAACCTAAATCTAATTTTGTCTATTAGGTTTATCAGCTAATCGTCAGATAACTTTAACAAAAATTTAAGATGATGAGATACGGCAAATCCTATGGCAACGCTGACCCCGAGATGATTGAGGGAGATGTGTTCAGAATTGTCGTGAAAGTACCGGAATTTGGGACG
>JAIVWA010000002.1:0-2603 GCA_049190255.1 Gammaproteobacteria bacterium
TCGACAACAGAGGCTCACGACAGGCCGTTCGACACAAAAGCTCACGACAAGCAGAATTCATTTATTCGACGTTCGATGTTGGACGTTCGACCTGCCCGCAATGCCTTGAAACCGGTGCGAGGCAAATCGAATAATTTGATTCATAACTCAATGATTATGCTAACTCAACGCACTATGCATGGCAGGCGGGTGTTCGACGTTCAATCTTTTCACTGCTTCGGATAGGCGGGAGTCTCATATGAGGTGTCAGTGGAACAGGAGGCCATTGGCGAAAGCATTCCGACTTCCGCATTCCCAATTCCGCATTCCACATTCAAGAGCCTCTGTCCTCTGTCTTCTGTCTTCTGTCCTCTGACAATGAATGCCGGAAATAAAAAAATTTTGCGTTGATCCGGAACGGGTCTCATGATATGTCCCCCTGATAAAATGACACCTGAATATTATATTCTTATCGTTGGTTATATCTTCGGCTTCTACATGGCCTGGAACATCGGTGCCAACGATGTGGCCAATTCAATGGCTTCAGCGGTTGGCGCTAAAGCGATCACTATTCGTCAGGCCATTTTTATTGCCGGCATCTTAAACGTGGTAGGCGCTGTTTTCATCGGCTCGCATGTCACCAATACCATCCGCAAGGGAATCGTATCGACGGAAATTTTGTCAGATCCCCACGTGGCCCTTATCGGTGCACTGTCCGCTCTACTGGCCGCGGCGCTCTGGGTCAGTTTTGCAACCTGGAAATCATTGCCGGTATCAACAACCCATTCAATCGTAGGTGCTATGATCGGCTTCGGCATCATGGCCGGCGGTTTTTCCGTCATCAATTGGGCCAAACTGGCAGCCGTGGTCATGAGCTGGGTGATTTCACCGGTTTTTAGTTTGGTAATCTCCTATTTAATGTTTAAAACGATCGTCAAGTTAATCCTGGTTAAAAAAAATGCATTTATCATATCGTTAAGACTGTCGCCTGTTTTTATCGGTATGACCGCCTTTGTGGTAGTTCTGTCCTTTCTGTTCAAAACACCACTGGGCAAAACCCTTTCCATCGACACATGGACCGCGTTGCTGGTGGCACTCGTCATCGGCGGGTTGGTTGGATATGCCGGCAAAGGACTGCTGCGGCGTTTCACCCGCCCGGATGATGACGACGGCACGGAACAGGTCTTCCGCAAAATTCAAATCGGAACATCCTGCTACGTGGCGCTGGCCCAGGGCGCAAATGACGTTGCCAATGCCATCGGGCCCCTGGCGGTCATATATTTTCTCGTCAAAAGCGGCAATGTCGGCGCCGAGGTACCGGTGCCGGCCTGGCTTCTCTTGTTCGGCGGCGTCGGTATTGCCTGCGGTATCGGCATGGCCGGTCACCGCGTAATGGAAACCATTGGTACCAAGATTACGACGCTGACCAACACGCGGGGTTTTGCCGTTGATTTTGCAGCGGCCTCAACGGTGTTGCTCGCCTCCAAACTGGGACTGCCGGTTTCCACAACCCATGCTGCCGTAGGCGGGGTCATAGGCGTCGGCCTGGCGGGCGGTATAGAAGCTGTAAATTTCGGCGTCGTCTTTCAAATTATGCTCTACTGGTTTCTGACGGTGCCTGCGGCAGCCGTTACAAGTATGATCATATTTAAAATACTGCAAGTGGTTGTTTAATTAGGTTTGAAGCATTGCAGTTTAGACTTGTTTCGATTATTATGAAATATACCAAAACACAATCGACAATCGTCATTCGTCATTAGTCATTCCAAAAGGGGGGGGCTATGCGCATACCGTTTATATCAATGTTTTTGACATCGCCGCTTGAGGGGCTGCTCGAGCATGCGGAAAAAATTAAAGAGTGTGCCTGGGCTTTTCAGCAGGCCATGGAGTGTCATATCACCGACCAGTGTGAGCGCTTTGAGGAATTCAGGAAAGAAGTCGACAAATTGGAGAGTGAGGCGGATGCCATTAAGCGGCGCATTCGCGGTCATCTGCCGAAGGGAACCCTGATGCCGATGGATAAATTTGAATTGTTTCGATACCTTCACGAGCAGGACAAAGTGCTGGATGCGATCGAGGAGGCACTTGACTGGATTTCCTTCAGATTCGAACCGGGAATACCGGATGCCCTCCATAAGGACTTTTTTTTACTTGTAGATGCCGTAATGGATCCGGTGGAGGAGATGTGCCACATGGTGTCGGAAGCCAGGAAATATTTTACGAATTTTTCTGATAAACAGCGCGAACTCATCAAGGAAATTATCCATACGCTGCGCCGGCAGGAACATGAAGCCGATAAAGTGGAAGATGCGATCAAGGCCAAGGTGCTGAATATGCAAATTGATCCGGTCACCGTTTTTCACATGATCCGACTGGCCGAAACCATCGGCTCCCTCGCAGACCATGCTGAAAACGCCGGTGACATGATGCGGGCAATGCTGGCAAGATAGAGGGGTGAAAGGAATTCGGAAGTTGGAATGCGGAATGCGGAAAATAAGAAAAGGCGCAGGGCTTATGCATGCGATCTAATCTGATTCTTTTCGTCCTCGTCCTCGTGCTCGTCCTCGAAATCAGAATTTTATAGGGGACGAGGACGATTGGAGCACCTTTGATTTTGCGACATA
>JAIVWA010000002.1:2612-26881 GCA_049190255.1 Gammaproteobacteria bacterium
GAGCCTGATCCTGGACACCGTTAGTTTCAGAAATGTAAATTAAATTCGGATTTTTTTCCGGTTTTAAATCTGAAATCCGAAATCCCAAATCCCAAATCCCTAAGGTTGTTCCCGAAAAAACGCCCACCACATAAAAACAACAAATACGCCAATTGATATCGTTGCAGCGAGATAACCCTTCCAGTCTGCCGGCTTCTTCGCAAATCCCAGCTTATCCACATCTCCAACTTTTATTTTGCAAGCCTGACATTCTTTGGCATTCAGCGGCAGATGCACATAACAATCCGGACATTTTTTCGTGGCGTATTCAATTTTTTTTTGGCTATCGGATTTACTTGGGCGGCTAACCATGGTCTTCTCCTGGGCGAAAATTCATATTAGTGCTCTTGAAACCTCCTCAGCTATTTTGAAAACTTTCCTCTATGACGATTTCACTGCTTTTTTTCCTTTGGTCCAGCCAGGCCTGAAAGGCTTTAAACCTTTTTTGTTGCAGCAGCTGATTTTTAATGTCTTCCTTTTCTTTTTCAAAATCAGCCAGGGAAGGCGCTTGTCTCTGCCTGAATTGGATAATATAGTACCCTTTGCGTCCTTTGATTATTTCCGGCGGAAGGCTTTTCTGCTCCGACAATTCGAAGGCTGCGCGGGAAAGGTCGCGTTCAAAACCGATATTGGGTATGGAGTCATTGCGCTTAAAAAACCCGGTGCTCTGAATCTTAAGATCGAATTCTTTACTGGCCGCCGCCAGGACGGCACCGTCTTTTAAGGCGGAAAGCAGGGCCTCGGCATCTGTTTTTGCTTTTTCACTTTTCTTTTCTTTAATCAGATCGGCGCTTACTTTTTTCTCAACAGCGCTTAATTCAGGGATTTTAGCCGTATGTTTTTCAATAATTTCCATAAGATAATAGCCATCTCCAAAATCCTCAATTTCACTGATTTCACCTTCCGGCAACTCAAAGGCCGTCTTGGCAAATGCCGCTTTGTTCTGGATGGCCTGGGTCGGACCCTGACGGGTAAAGAAATCGGTTGTGTAACTGGTAAGCTGGTTGTCAGCAGCAACGGTCTCAAGCTTATCGCCTTCAAAGGTGGCATCAAAAATGGATTCAGCTGCGTCGTAGGCCAGCTGTTTGGCGTAATCATCTGCCAGTTTTTTACGAATCTTGTCTTTGGCATCGGCAAGTGCGGTAACCGTTGCCGCATTCACTTTTTCGACCTTAATAATATGCCATCCGAACCGGGTCCGCACCGGATCGCTGATTTCTCCTGCTTGCATTGAAAAGGCTTTGTCTGCAAAAGGTTTTACCATCGACTCCCGTCTGAAGCTGCCCAGATATCCGCCTTTGTCTTTACTGGGGCCCTCGGAATATTGCTTGGCAAGTTCTGCAAAATCCTGACCCCCTCTTGCCTTTTGTAAAATGTTTTCAATTTTTTCTTGGACTTTAGCCGCCTCCTCACCGGCGGCATCCTGTCCCACCTTAAGTAAGATGTGACGGGCCTCAACGGTTTTGGGATTTTGAAATTCATCCGGGTGCTCATCATAATATTCGGAAATCTCATCATCGGATATATCAACCCGGGCAAGGTAGGATTGGTCCTCAAATTTTAAGTACCGCACTTTCAGTTCCGGTTCAGTTTTATAGGAATCTTTGCGGCGTTCAAAAAATTGCTGGATTTCCTCCGCCGTGACAGAGATATCCGGATAGCTGTCTGGTTCAAATAATACAAATTCCAGATCAACTGTAACATTGTTCCAATTAAAGAAAGCCGAAGCTTCGTCGTCGGAGACTTTAACGCTGCCGGTAATTAAAATATTTAGTTTTTCAGTCAGCAGCGAATCTCTTTGACTGAGCTCAAAGCTTTCGGGGCTTAAATTATTACGGTCCAGGATAGTTTGGTAGCGACGAGGGTCAAAGATGCCCGCCGTCTGAAAAGCGCCGATGCTTCTAATGGACCGGGATAAATCTTCGTCTGAGACACGTAACTCCAGCTCGCTGGCTGCCTGGCGCATGAGCATCTGGTCAATCAATTGGTCAACGGCCTGTTTGGGCAATTGCAGATTTTGGATCATCTCTTCATTCAAATTGTTCCCAAACCGCTGCTGGACCTGTTCAATTAATCGCTTATAGGTCAGGCGGTACTCTTCAGCAGTAATCGTTTCACCGTTCACGGTGGCCATACGGCCGGACCGCTGTGAAGTTACCTGATACCCCCCCCAGGTAACAAAAGTTATCGCAATCCCACCTAATAGTATTTTGATCATCCAACTACCGGCATGTTTTCGCATTAAACTGAGCATTTGAATCCTTTCTTGACGTTAAATTATCAGGGTTATCGATTTAAATAGAAAAGACTGAGCGACCTGTCGGGTCGTAGCCGAAGGCGAAGCCTGAAGCGATACCACTCCGCCTCCGGCGGATCAATCTTCAATATTCAATCCTCCGCCTCCGGCGGATCCGGGTCAGGTTTATAATATTTTCTAACCTGACATTTGTCAACAGCTTCCCGTTGGGAACGGCACAGGACTTGATGGTTTTGTCAACAATGAGAGGACGCAACAGGGGACATTGAGTAAAATAAATATTGACACCCTCATCGGCATTTGTTAAAAATTGCTTTTCTCACTGGGGCTGTAGCTCAGATGGGAGAGCGCATGACTGGCAGTCATGAGGTCAGGGGTTCGAGCCCCCTCAGCTCCACCAGCAAATAAAAAGGTTAGTATCATCGAGCTAACCTTTTTTTATTGGCGTCGTTGCGCACAACTGCCAAACCGGATAGGCCCAACCATGTCATTAAACCCCAAAGGTATAAACTTCATAGCTCTTGGAGTTCTTCTAAGCGGATGCGCTGTTATGATATCCTGGCAGGCAACAACCATTGAGGCCGCAGGCCCGAAGGCGGAAGATGCCCAATTAGACCAAGAAATTTCAGTACCCTTAAAAAAAATTCCGATCCACCTTTATTTTACAGATCGCCACAATTATTATTTGACGGCCGAGCAACGGGTTGTCAATCACTCGGAAAATCCAACAGATTTGGCCGAAACCATCGTCGAGGAGTTGATAAAAGGCCCGCAAAAGGGTCTGCTCAAAACCATTCCTGCCGGCACACAGCTGAGGGCAATTTATATAGCGCCTGACGGCACCTGTTATGTCGATCTGTCAGAGGCGGTCACAAAAAATCATCCCGGAGGGAGCAAATCAGAGCTTTTTACCATCTATTCGATGGTTAATTCTTTGGTCTTGAATGTCCAGGAAATTGAACGCGTCAAAATCTTAATTGACGGAAAAGAAGCGTTTACCCTGGCAGGGCATATTGACCTGCAACTTCCTGTAAAAGCGAATATGCTGTTAATACGATGAAGAAAAAAGCCAAAATCAACACCATCAGAAATATCGGCATCATTGCGCATATTGATGCGGGCAAGACCACTGTAACCGAGCGTATTCTGTACTACACGGGTCGCTCGCATAAAATCGGCGAGGTCCATGATGGCGAAGCAGTGATGGATTGGATGGTTGATGAACAGGAACGGGGTATAACGATTACGTCGGCGGTCACAACCTGTCAGTGGGCAAATCACGAAATTCACATTATAGACACACCGGGGCACGTGGATTTTACCATTGAAGTCGAACGCTCCCTGCGGGTGCTCGACGGAGTGATCGGTGTTTTCAGCGCGGTGGAAGGCGTGGAACCTCAGTCCGAAACCGTATGGCGCCAGGCCGACAAGTACGGCGTACCCAAAATGGCTTTTATCAACAAGCTGGACCGAATAGGCGCTGATTTTATCGGAACCGTTGAAATGATGCAAGAGCGCTTAAACGCCAATCCGCTCATTTTACAGTTGCCTGTGGGCCAGGGTGAGGATTTTACAGACATTATCGATCTGATCGAAATGAAACAGATTAGATGGGATGAAGAAACCCTGGGCGCCAGCTATCATTTTGAGGACATCGCCGATGAATACCAAAAAGAGGCTGAAACCTACCGTGAAAAAATGATAGAAGCGGCGGCGGAGTTCGATGATGAGGTGATGGAAGCCTATCTGTCCGAGGAACCCATTGACTCGCATAAAGTCCTTGAAGCGATTCGCAAAGCTACCGTCAGCCTTGAGCTGGTCCCGGTATTGTGCGGTTCGGCTTTGAGAAATAAAGGCATTCAGCCCCTGCTGGATGCAATTATTGATTTGCTTCCCAGCCCTGTCGATATTCCCGCCATACAAGGGACAGACCCTGAATCCGGGGATATCATCAAGTGTCAGGCCAAAGATTCCGAACCCCTGGCAGCCCTGATATTCAAAGTGGCCATGATGGAGGGCCGCAAGCTTTCTTTCGTCAGGGTTTACAGCGGTAAAATGAAAGTCGGCGAGGAACTGTACAATCCATCCCTGAAGAAAAAGGAAAAATTGACCCGCATCTTACAAATGCATGCCAACAAACGCGAACGAGTAGAGGCGGTGGGTGCCGGCAGCATTGTGGGGGTTGTCGGTTTGAAGGAGTCGTCCACCGGCGAAACCCTGTGTTCAGCAGCTCATCCTGTTTTGCTGGAAGAAATCGAGTTTTACGAACCCGTTATTTCGGTGGCGGTGGAACCCAAAACCCATGCGGACCAGGAAAAAATTGAGGCGGTTTTAAAAAAATTCCTGGCCGAAGATCCAACTTTGCGAGTCCGCCAGGATGAAGATACCGGTCAAACCATCCTTTCGGGTATGGGTGAGCTTCATCTGCAAATTATCACCAGCCGCATGCAGCGGGAATTTAACACCAAGGTCAACGTCGGTCAGCCCCAGGTCGTTTACAGAGAAACCATCGCCAACCGGGCTGAAGCTTCGGCCATTTTCGATAAAGAGATTGCGGGACAGCGTCAATACGGTGATGTGAGCTTGCGGGTATTGCCGTTGCCCCGAGGGACCGGTACGCGGTTCCTATCTAAAATTTCCCAGCAAGATTTGCCGCAAGGTTTTATAGATGCTGTTCAAAAAGGGTCCATGGAGTCACTGGAAAGTGGTGCCATGATGGGGTATCCGGTGGTTGATGTTGAAATCACCCTTACCGGAGTTAACCATAAAGACTCGCTGAGCACTGAATTGGCCTACACCGTAAGTGCATCCATGGCCTGCCGAGACGCCCTGGCAAAGGCTGCGCCGTTTTTGCTGGAACCGATCATGGATGCGGAGGTATTCGTACCCGAAGCATTTATGGGTGATGTGATTGGCGATTTAAATGCGCGCGGCGGAAAAATTGAGTCAATCGACCACAAGATGGGGTCCCAGGTCATCAGGGCCACGGTACCTCTGGCACGTATGTTCGGTTATTCAACCTCATTGCGCTCCGCTACCCAGGGACGTGGGACTTTTTCGATGCAATTTTCCCATTTTGACCGCAGCTAAGCGACGTTGGAATTGACGAATGACGAATGACGAATTGTGGAGTCGCTTTGCTCTGTCATTATTAAAAGGGATCGTTCGACCCAGTTATTTGACCCTGTCATTAGAGTCTTAGTTGTAAATTTTTTATTTTTTCAACCTGCTTGATTCGGGGTTATCGGGACTACGATTTGGTTTGGGTCATTTGAGTTTTGGTGATTCGAATTTGTTTCGTATTTCGGATTTCGAGTTTCGGATTTCCGGCTTGTCCGGGTTATGATTTGTCTTTTGATCCCTTGGGGTTCAATTTACCCAACCAGTCTTGAATCTGCTTTCGCTTTTCATCATCCTGGGTGTGCTTCAGGGCCAGTTTCAATTGAATTGTGGCGTTTTTGAAATTTCGCTTTCTTAGATAGAACACACCGAGATAATAGTGGGCGTCGCCGAGTCGCTGCTGCTTTCCCAAACTTTGGCCCAGGAAATAATAGGCCGGGGTGAACCGGGGAAATTTCCGGGTGAGTTTTAGAAACCGATCCGAGGCATCTGCCAGATTGCCCAGTTCCATCTGGGTACGTCCCAGATAAAAAAGGCATTCCGGGTCTTCGGGAATCATGGCCAGCGCACTTTCCAATGTTTTGAAAGCCTGCTGGTATTTACCGTCGAGAAAATATATCCAACCCAGATCTTTTAATATATACGGGTCAAAGGCTCTTTTGGTCAACGCAATCCGCATCTGCCCAACAGCTTCCTGACGTTTTCCAACCCTGGCCAAAATCAATCCGTAACGGTAATGGGCCAGTGGGTCCTGAGGATTTCTTTCCACTTCGGCCTCTAGCTTGCCTAAAACAGTTTGCTCATCACCATAGCGTGTTTCCACCCGCGTGTGCACCCGGTCAAATTCCTCCGGATTGACCATGGGAAACGGCTTCGAATTTTTGTTGTAGGTTTCAATCCATGAACTGATAAAGGCAATGCGGTCTTCAACAGCCGGGTGGGTCATTAAATAAGTCGGTATTTGATCGGACCCGAACCAGGTTTTGCTTCGGATTTTCTTTAATATTTCCAGCAAACCGCTGGCGTTGTAACCGGCCTGCTCGAGAAATTTAAGCCCGAACTGATCCGCCTGCATTTCGTCTTCACGACTATATGCCAGCTCAGCGGATTGCCCGGCTGCCGTAGAACCCATGGTTACCGCACTGGCCGCTTCACTGGCGCCACCGAGCCCCATCAAAATGCCGGCAGCCATACCGGCCAGGGTTGCCATCCTGATCTTTTTGGAGCGTTCGATCTTCTGTGAAATATGCCGGCAGTACACGTGGGCTATTTCATGTCCTATGATGCCCGCCAGCTCTTCTTCTTCATTCATCGCCTCTATCAGACCGGTGTACACAAATATGTGACCGGCCGGTGTGGCAAATGCATTGTAAACGCTTTCATTGATAACATGGAAATGATATTGGAAAGGCTGCTTCGGTAAAGATGCCAGGATCCGTTGTCCGATTCTGTTCACATAGGGGACGACCACGGGGTCATCAATTATGTCAAAGTGCTTGTAGATCATCGCCATCATCTGACGCGCCATATCCTCTTCCTCTTTGACCGTGATGCTGAAAACGGCTGTTGCTATAAAGCTGATCAAAGTGAAGACGACGATCACGCCGATGATGATATTTTTGGGGATAAGTTTCATCACGCCTGAATCATGCCACATTTTTAATTTCTTTTCAAACAACAAATTTTATGTTAGATCAAACCAATGGCACGGGTAATATGCATTGCAAATCAAAAGGGCGGCGTCGGAAAAACGACCACCGCGATCAACCTGTCGGCATCCCTGGCAGTGTCTGAAAAACGCACACTGCTGATCGATTGCGATCCCCAGGCCAATGCGACCTCGGGTGTGGGGATTGACCATGGCGCCATTGACAGGACCCTCTATCATGGGATGCTCGGCCAGATGGGAGCCGAGAGCCTGATCATGGACAGCGCCATTTCTTCCTTAAAATTAATCCCTTCCAATGTGGAATTGATCGGATTTGAAGTTGAAATGATGTCCAGTCCCAATCGAGACAATTCACTGAAAAATCTCATTGCAGACCTTGACGGCTCATTTGAATACATAATCCTGGACTGCCCGCCTTCACTGAGCCTTTTAACCGTCAATGCGCTGACCGCCGCCGATTCGCTGCTGATTCCGCTGCAATGCGAATTTTACGCCCTCGAAGGTTTGGGCCAGCTGCTGCGAACCGTGGAGCGCATCAGACAGGTCCTTAATCCTGAGCTCAAAATCGCCGGAATCCTGTTGACGATGTTCGACAAACGCACCAATCTGTCATACCAAGTCGCTGAGGAGGCTGAAAAATATTTCCCCGATCTGGTTTTTAAAACAATTGTTCCACGGAACATAAGGTTGAGCGAAGCGCCGAGTTTCGGCAAGCCCATTTTACTTTATGATGCGACTTCGACCGGCGCCCTCAGTTACTTTGAGCTTGCCAGAGAAATTATGCAAACTGAAGGGGATGTATGCAAAGAAGTAATCTGACAAAGACTTTCGGATCAACTACCACCAAAAGAAAAAAAATGGCTCTGGGCAAAGGTTTGGGTGCCCTTATTCCGGCTGTTGAATCAGCCAAAGAAGAAAAAGACTATTTTTTTTGTGACATCGACCTCATCCGGCCCAACCGTTTCCAGCCCCGTCTTAATTTTTCAGAAGAAGATTTGCAGGGACTAACAGATTCAATCAAAACCCAGGGTATTCTGCAGCCGCTTTTAGTGCGCCAAGATGATCCCGGCTATGAATTGATTGCCGGAGAAAGACGCTTACGAGCAGCCAAACGCGCCAGATTAACCCAGGTGCCGGTGGTGTTAAAGCGGGTCAACGATGATAAAATGCTGGAAATGGCCATTGTCGAAAATATCCAGCGTGAAAATCTAAACCCCATTGAAGAAGCTGAAGCCTATCATCGCCTGATAACGCAGCTTAATTTGACCCAGGATCAGGCCTCGATGCGGGTGGGCAAAAGCCGATCGGCGGTTGCCAATTTTCTACGCCTGCGGCAATTGCCGGAGCAGATCAAGGACAGCATTACAGACGGCTCGCTGAGCATGGGACATGCAAGAGCGATCCTGGGGGCCGAAGCATCGGCCCAGCAGCTGGCTGCCTGGCGGGCGGTTGTCTCCAAGGGGCTGTCGGTCAGACAGACTGAAGCCCTCATACGGCGCTTAAAGTCGGAGAAAAAAAAGCCGCAAGTAACCCGAAACCGCACCGAAGAAATATATCTATCCGGCCTGGCCGAGGATCTTGCCCGCCACTTCGGCACCAAAATCACGATTAAAAAGGACGGGCAAAAAGGCAAGGTCGAAATTGAATTCTATAACAATGACGATCTTGACCGCTTGATTCGCCGTCTGAAAAAAACTCAATGAGTGCTGGATACAAAATACGTCATTTAAGCAGATAATTAACTGAAATAAAAGAATTTATCCAATTAGCCGTTTTTTAATTTGAGATTTATTTTTTGCCTTCTCCGGTACCGTATTCTCGATGATTGATGCCGGAGATTAAAAAGCGCACATTGACCAACGCGATGTCCATTCATATTATTATAGATGGTTATAATGTGATCCGTCAATCAGCCAATCTGAGCGTCCTGGACCTGCAAGATATCCAATTGGGGCGCCAGGCTCTGGTTGATATGCTGGCGACCTACAAAAAAATAAAAGCCCATCGCATCACCGTCGTTTTCGATGGAACCCGGGCACCTCAATTTTCAAGGCTGCAGGACAGACAAAAAGGAATCGCCATCATATTTTCCCATAACGGTGAGTCGGCCGATGCAGTGATAAAGAAAATGGCCGACCGGGAAAAACAAAAGGCCCTGGTGGTAAGCTCCGATCAGGAGATCGTCCGATCCGCAGCGTCCAGTGGGGCAGCAACCATCAGCGCGCTTGAATTTGAAAATAAATTGACGATGTCTGCTCACATGGCCGGCATGGAACCCGACCGGGATGATTATGAGGGCTGGAAGCCGACGACAAAAAAGAAAGGTCCCGGCAGACGCTTGTCTAAACGGCAGCGCAAAAACAGGACCAAAATTCGCAAACTTTGAGATAATGAAACGAATCGGTGTAATAGACGGCCAGGGCGGTGGGATCGGCAGCACCATCATCAAGAGACTAAGGAACGCTTTTGAGGAAACCATCGAAATTGTAGCCTTGGGCACCAATGCTATCGCCACCACCCAGATGCTTAAAGCAAGGGCCAATCGAGGCGCCTCCGGTGAAAATGCCATTGTACAGACGGTAAAAACCCTGGACGTTATCGTTGGACCGATTGGGATTATAGTGGCCCATGCCATGATGGGCGAGGTGACACCTAAAATTGCAGAAGCCGTAGCAAGCTGCCCGGCAAAAAAAATCCTGATCCCGCTTTCCCAGGAGAACATAGAGGTCGTCGGGATAGCTCAACGTCCCCTGCCCAAACTCGTAGAGGAACTCATCGAAAAGCATTTATAAAGGAAGCCATCATGTGTGAAGCAAGCGCCTATCTGATTGAAGGCCAAAACAGTACGCTGGTCATGGAGTCTGTTGATACCATCGAACCGCAAGAAGACGGTATTCAGCTCGTCAACATTTTTGGAGAGCAAAAATTCTTAAAAGCCCGGATTCACTCACTGACACTTGTGGATAACAAAGTTTATTTAAAACAAATCGAATAAAGCACCAAATGAAAATACTCATCGCCAAAACCTCCGGGTTTTGCATGGGGGTGCGTCGCGCTGTTGAAATGGTGCTGGACGCGCCCGATCAGAATTCAAACCCGATTTTTACTTATGGACCGCTGATTCACAACCCTCAGGTGCTCCATCTTTTAAGATCCAAGGATATCACCGTGCTGGATGAGATTCCCTCCCGGGGCTCGGGTACGGTATTGATCCGGGCCCACGGGGTGCCGCCAACCACCAAGGAAAAACTCAATAAAGCCGAGTTTAATGTCATCGACGCGACCTGCCCGCGAGTCATAAAAGTCCAGGCCATTATTCGTAAACATGCCAAAAAAGATTACGCCGCGATCATCATCGGTGACAAAGATCATCCCGAAGTCATCGGTCTGTTGGGTTACGCCCTGGAAAAGGGCTATGTGGTCGGCAGCATGGAGGAGATTAAGTCGCTTCCAGCCTTTGAAAAGGCCATCATTGTCGCACAAACAACCCAGAACACCCAGTTTTTTGAATCCGTAAAGCAGTGGTCCGCCGCCCAACATCCTCATTATAAAGTTTTTAATACGATTTGCGATTCCACCGCAAGGCGCCAGGCGGAAGTTAAGCGCCTGGCGGAATCGGTCGATGCCGTGATTGTTGTCGGCGGCCGCAACAGCGGCAATACCCGCCGGTTGGCTGAAATTGCAAGAGAATCCGGCAAGCCGGTCTATCATATAGAATCTGAAGCGGATCTGGATACCATCGATACAGATGTGCTTGTGACTGCCAGGCATATTGGAATAACAGCCGGTGCTTCCACTCCCAACTGGATTATTAAAAAAGTATACCGGGCCCTGGAAGCATTGCAGGTCCAACGCAAGCAAAGCTGGCGCAGAATATTATTCGCACTGCAGCGGGCGCTTTTGCTGACCAATATCTACGTTTCATTGGGGGCCGGGTGCTTGAGCTATGCCAGCTTAAAGCTGCAAGGATTCAGTCAATTGTTTCCCTATGTGCTGATATCCATGCTCTACGTTCAATCCATGCACATTCTTGCCCACCTGACCGGGAGCAAAGCCGATCAATACAATGATCCGGAGAGAGCCAATTTTTACATAAAATACAAACAGCTGCTGGCAATCCTGGCCATAGCATCCGGTGGTGCGGGCCTGGTAATTGCTTACACCCTGGGGCTGTTACCGTTTTTATTACTTCTCGTTCTGAGCCTGCTGGGATTATCATACAATCGTCGGCTCGTTCCCGGTCGCTTTTTTTCCGGAAAATACCGAAGACTTAAAGATATTCCAGGATCAAAGACGTTTATGATCGCCGCGGCCTGGGGAATTGTAACCGCGCTGCTTCCGCCGCTGTCACTGGGCGCGAATGCCTATTGGATCAGCGTGTTGATATTCCTGTGGACAGCCGGAATTGTATTTGTCAGAACGGCCTTCTTTGATATTCTCGATATGCAGGGTGATCGCATCGTCGGCAAAGAAACCATCGCCATCCTGCTGGGAGAGAAACGATCGCTGCGCCTTTTAAAGATCATGCTGCTAATTCTGGCAGCCACCCTGTTGCTGCTGAGTTCTTTTCATCTCATCTCTTACCTTGGATTTGTGCTGATCGCCAGCCCGATCTCTCTTTTGCTTCTCCTTTCAGCCTATGAACAGGGAGTTTTGCTGCCAAGCATCAGGCTTGAGTTTCTGGTTGAATCCAATTTTATCCTGGCCGGAGCAATTGCTTTTTTATGGACGGTGATAGGCTTATAAAGAAATTTAAGATTTTTGCTTATCCTTGAATGTGGGTTCAGTTCCGGATATAAGCCGTTTGATGTTCTCGGTGTGGCGCATAAAAATGAAAACAGACATCGTTGCGGCAGCGCCCGTAATTCCCCAGGAATTGGTGGCAAACCATACGGCGATCGGCAGCATAATCCCCGCCGCCAGAGAGCCTGCGGATACGCGGCGGGACAGGAGTAAAAAAATAATAAACGCCGACAGAGCCATAAGACAGGCCAGGGGGGCGAGTATGACGAAGCAGCCTGCGGTGGTTGCCACGCCTTTGCCCCCGCTTTTAAACTTCATAAATAGCGGATAAAGGTGGCCGAAGAATGCTGCCAGGCTGACAACTGACAGAAAGAGATCATTGACTCCTTGATTTTGAAGCGCAAATCTCAGTGCCAGATAAACCGGAACCGCCCCTTTAAGCACGTCACCGGTAAACGTCAGCAGGCCCAGTGTCGGCCCGGCCACCCGACTGACATTGGTTGCGCCGATGTTCCCGCTTCCCTGACGCTTTATGTCGGCTGAGGAATACAACCGGGTGAAAACTAGTCCCCAGGGAATGGACCCCAGCAGGTAGGCGAAAATGGGCAATCCCCACAGAAAAATGGTATGCTGGACGCCTGTGTTCACGAACCGTCACTCCGCTTTTCATTATGGAATTGCATAATCAGCTTGTTTACGATCATTAGAAGCTAAGGATACCAACCGTGAAGCCTGTAAAAATACCCATCGCCGATTCACTGGATCTGCACACCTTCCTGCCCCGCGAAATTCCCGATCTTTTGGAAGATTACTTTGCCGAGTGTCTTAAAGCCGGTCTTTGTTCGGTACGCATTATTCACGGCAAAGGCAAGGGGATACAGAAACGACGGGTTCAGGGACTTCTTCAGAAAAACCCGCTGGTCATCTCATTTAAAGATGCGCCTCCGGAAGCAGGCGGGTGGGGGGCAACATTGGTTGAATTAAAAAGGAGCTTCAATACGGGAGGCTAAAGCTTAAATTGCTTGCCGGCATAAGGCCCTTGACAGCGGCGTGCATTAAAGACCCGAATGACGTCGCGGCTTAAATTCCCCTCTGCGGGAGCGGCGGACCAATGATACAGGGTGAGCCTCGATCAGGCCTGGTTCAGAATTTCTCCGATTTTTTCAGACAGCCCCTGCATGTTAAACGGTTTTTGGATAAACCCTTTGCAGCCGCGTTTTATAACCTCGCTGGTTTGCTGGTCAACACCGTAGCCGCTTGAAAGCAAGACCTTAATCGCCGGATCAATCACCTGCAACTCATCGCAAGTATCACCAGCTCCCATGCCCGGCATGATCATATCCAGAACAACAAGACTAATTTTGTCCTTATTATTTCTGTAAATGTCAAGTGCCTCCTTGCCGCTGGTCGCTGTCAATACGGAGAATCCGAGTTTTTCCAGCATTTGCTTGGCAACCCCGATGACTATCTCTTCATCATCGACGAGTAAAACAGTCTCCGTTTCATTAGCCATTAACTTCTCGCCTTTTTTATCTTCTTGGGAACTCCATTTAGTATCCTTTAGCCAACTTGAAATTCAGTTTACCAGATACACGGAAAAATTGCAAAATTTTCAGCTATTTATTTGGGGAAAAATCGTCAATCCCAACTTTATACCCTGACCCGGACAAGTCGGAATTGACTATTGAATATTGAAAATAGCCCAGCGGTGTTGACAAACTTTGCGGTCTCCGATAATTGGCTGTTCACCTTTGTAAATCTGGTTCTGATTTTCGGATTCTGAAAGAAATGGAAAATATTCGGCTATGTCTACCGCTATAAAGAAATTTAAGTATGCTGAAATATTGTCCCGTGTTCAACGCAACTTCAATTTGTGTCTATCCGACCTTCTAATTTATGACATATTTTTTAAAATTGTCGCCACGGTTATTTGGGGTCCTGCCGCAGCCTGGCTTTTCAACCGACTGATAGCGACCTCCGGTTCTTTGGTCATCGGAAATGAGCAGATCATCACCTTTATTTTCTCACCTGTTGGATTGGGTGCCTTCGTTCTGTCTGGGGGTTTGGCCCTGACCATTGTCTTTGCCGAACAGGCCGGATTAATTTTAATCGCTTCGCGGTCGGAAGCAGGCGAGAGGATGATTTTTTTTCAGGCCTATTGGTGGATGTTAAAATCTCTGGGTAAACTGATGGAACTGGGAATGCGGCAGGTCATTGCAGGTGGTCTGTATTTGGCGCCATTGGCAGCGATCGGCGCTGCAGCCTTTTTCCTTTTGGCACCCCAACACGATCTCAATTATCTAATAACCGCAAAACCACCCGCCTTTTGGATCGGGGCTTCAGTAGCTGCGTTTCTTGGAATCGGCGGTTTGCTGATCCTCGGCTGGTTATATATTCGTTGGATATTTTCAGTACCGCTGTGTATGCTCGAAGGTGATCAACCCGCAGCTGCCATGCGGAAAAGCCGTACCCTGGCAGCTGGTAATTTCCGACAGATTGCGGTCACAATTGGGGGATGGGGATTATTAATATTAGCTGTGGCCGGGGCCCTCGCCTTTTTGCTGGATGGCTTCAGCGCCTTCATCCTGAACAGGATCGGCGAAAATCCGGTTATGGTGATTGCCGCAGTGTGTGTTCTGCTGGCCTTTTATGGTCTTACAGCGGCAGTACTGACGTTTATCGGCTTTGCCGTTAACTGTCTGCTGGTTACCCGGCTGTACTTTGATATTTCCAACCGCAATGGATCGAGGCTGATGAACAACCCGGCCGGAGTGACAGCAGATCAATCCATACCGGCCCCGCGGCCTAAATTATTGTGGACAGCTGCGTTGACGGCGCTTGTTATAACTGCGGTCAGCTCATACTTTATCATCGAAAATATTGATTTTGATCACCAGCCAGCTGTTACCGCTCACCGCGGAAGTTCAAAACATGCTCCCGAAAACACCCTCAGTGCCGTTCGCCGGGCAATGGAAGACGGCGCGAATTTCGCCGAAATAGATGTTCAAGAGACGGCCGATGGGGTTGTCGTTCTTTTACACGATACAGATCTCATGAGGATCACCGGGGTTAACAAAAAAATATGGCAGGTGACCTATCCTGAAATTAAATCACTGGACGCCGGCAGCTGGTTCTCAAAGGAATTTAAAGGTGAGCACATCCCGACCCTGGTAGAAGTGCTGGAACTGTCCCGCAACAAAATCAAGTTAAATATCGAACTTAAATTCAACGGTCACCAAAAACAGCTTGTCGAAAATGTTGTCGGAATTATTCAGGACCACCGGTTCGAATCTCAGTGCGTTGTCAGTTCCCTGAACTATGCGGGGCTTCAAAAAGCAAGAGATCTGAATCCCGACCTGAAAATCGGCTACATCATCGCCAAATCCATCGGCAACATGTTCCGGGCCGACATCGACTTTTTAAGTTTGGCTTCCAATATGGTGACCGCCGATGTGGTGGCAGCGGCAAAAAAAAGAAAAAAAGAAATCCATGTCTGGACAATCAATTCACAGGATCAGATGACACACTATATCGATCTGGGCGTCGACAATATCATCACCGATTACCCGGCCAAACTGGTGGCGTTGAATGCGGAAAGAAATTCTTTGAGCGACGTGGAGAAACTGATACTGGCAGCAGCAAATATACTGAAAAGATAATTCCGGTTTCAAAATGATTGCTTTTAATGGTAACTACCCGATCTGGCTGTCTGGACGTCAATTGACTTCAACTTGATCAGGCTTTTCATCGCATAATAAGCCATATAAAATAGCCAGATCAGGAGCCACACCTTGTATTTTTGCCAGATGACTTTCATCTTATTAACGGTTGTATCCGTGTATCCTATAGTTCGGTTCTGAAAGTTCCAGATCGGGATGGGGGTCCAAGGCCTGCCCTTCCGCGGAATACCAATTGCCTTGAACCCGCTCCCTTTTGCCAATTCATTAAAAGCAATTTGTGTGCCACTACCGCCCAATTTAATATTTATTGTAAATTTAGATAGTTAAAGAAAAAAGCCAGAAGGGAGTAAAGGTAATTATGAAATTTTTTTTATAGAATTGGGAAGACAATTTCATAAAGTTATCGACAAATGTAGGACTGCTTTTTAAACTAGACCCTATTTTCCTATTAAGAAGTACAGCTGCCAGGCCAGCAATGAAAGGACCGCAGCCAAACAAATCACCACGATTGCAGTAATTACTTTTTTTCCTAAGCCGGGGGAATCCTGTTGACGAAATGGATGTGATTTCTTCTGAAGAGACTCCAGCAGAGGTGACCCGGATATTTCCAGTAAGTCGGATCCCGATAATTCGTCGGGATCTCTCGCCCATGCTATATGGGGTACAAATTCCGCCCTGGCTCCAAGATCCCGCAGGTTTTGAGCAATTTTTTCTCCTTTTTTGTTGGAAATATTTTTGCTGAGAACAAAGGGCGTTTGCTTGATTTTTTGGGCCACTTTTTCAGAGGATACGTTCTTTACTATTCTGCCAAGATAGGAAACCAGCATTTCTTCGGTCTCTTTGGTCGGTATCGAGTGCAGAACCAACCGCCCCATTGGATTCTCGTTTTTTTTTTCGCTCATGGTTTTCTCTGGGCTACCGGTGCATACCGGTGAAAATCAGCATGAAACGTGCCAACCATTGATAAAATTATAAATTCGTTATATTTTAACATCTTATTTCATCTTAGATATCTATTTAGATCTGGTAATGATGATGAACAATCCGGCCGGCTGTGCGGTGCGATTCTTCATTCGTCAACCGTGTACGAAATTTCCCCCGATATACTGCTCTCTCCGGATTTGCTGACGGCAGTGACAACGAAATAATATGTCTTTCCGGAGCTAAGATTTCCTAGGGTATGCGGATTTTTTACATCCGCTATTTTCTTTCCATTGTGCTTAGTGACCCCGGGCTGCTGACGCCAATAAATATTGTATGACATTGCGTTGGGGACGTTATCCCAGGTTAATGTAGCCTGCCCTTGACCTGAGAATTGCGCTCTTTTCTGTTTGGCAGGTTGTAGGTCCTTTGAAGATTTGACTTTTGTCTGCCTAGCGAGCGACTTTTTCTTTGAAGACTTCGCTGGGAGTGGTTTAGTCTTTAAAGCTATCTCTTTTGTCTGATTCGCGGCTGAGTCGGCAGGCAGTTGGAAAAGGTCTTGAAAATCAATCAGGCCGGCGGCCCCCATCCCGGCAAACGACAGCTCCCGTGATTCATGGCTCTCACCGGAATCATAGACCGCCGTTACAACAAAATAATAAGCGCTGGCAGGCTCTAAGTCTGTAACGGTAATCGGATTGGCAGCATCGGGTATTTTATGCCCGTTGTGTTTGGTCACACCGGGAAATCTGCTCCAATAGACATTGTAAGCGGTGGCATCGGGTACCCCATTCCATTGCAATGTAACCTGGACCGTTGCTAAATCTTCGTCATTATTTAGTTTGCTGGCTAAGGGGATATGATTGTAACTGCCCGAACATCCTGATGAGAGCAAAATAAATCCCGCTGGAATAGATATGAGAAATAGGCTTAGGGTAAATATTGCTGGACAGATTTTTTTTTTCATCCTGGGCGAAGTCCCCTCTGATCATTCAGTTTAATCATATATTTGGCCAAGGCAAAATAATCAAGAAAATAGGGCACAAACCAGTGAGAAGCGCTATAATCTTCAGCAATGATGAAGCATTTTCGCATCCGATCCGAAGAGGGAATTAGAGGAATTTCTGCTTTTCAAGCATTAATTGTATTGGAATTATTTTTTCTAATTATAAAATAAGACCGGTTTCTCAAAAATAAAGGGAATACGCATATGTCCGCATCCCCTTTGTTTAACGTCGTCGCATGTCAGATCCGGACAGGCCTGCGGCGCACAAGCTGCCGACGCGCAGGTCTTGCGTATGGGTCACATTTATCCCGACATAATGTTCAGGATCTTCTGAAAGCTCTGACGAAGTTTGGGAGTGTTGTTAAAGACCGAGTTTATTTGTCCCACTGTCAACCCGTCCAGCGTCATCTTGCCGGAATCAATTATGTCTTTGGCTTCGCGTCGAATCCGGCTGGTTTGATGGAGAAGTTCGGTCCGGGTTGATTCCTGCTCACGGTGCAGAATGATGGCCGCCAGCATCCGGTGGATACTTTTACTGGCCTGGCATTTCGGATTTTCAACGACAATCGGCGTAAATCCGCGGGCGGCTTTTCGCACCGCCCTTTCAAATGGAATCGTGCCCAGAATACCGATGTCCAGAAAACATTTGTCTTTCACAAGTTTTTGCATCGATTCGGCAATCCGCACGTCTTTGCTGTTTTCGGTCATATTCAAAACAATGGACAAGCGAAATTGATTAAACTGCTTTTTTAGTTCGGCACATGCCTGGGGATCCCTTGAGCGTACTGCCCCATAGATAAAATCAAGGGAGTAACCTTCTGATTTTTCCAGCGACCCGTCTCTAATTTTCTCCGCCAGATCCTTAAGCGCTTTATGGTCTGAAAAAAACCGCTCTAGAAATCGGTTAAAAACAACTTTCACAAAAGCATAGTTGTCCAGGACCGAAGCCGGCTCCGTGCCGGATACGACAATCTTTTGATCGGCCAGCAGAAAAAAATCCAGACCGTTGTACGTTGTATCCCCGCCAAGGTCGACGACCAGGTAATCGGTCTCCAGCTCTTTAAGGTGACGCATAATTTTAAGCTTCTGGGAATAAGGCAGGTTGGCGCTTCCCAGCTTCGAAGAATCCCCCCCGATCAAAGACAGGCCCTCAAACGCGGTGGGGGTAAGTATGTCTTTGATAGAATCTACTTTTTTATCCAAAAAATCGTTCCATGTTTTGGAAAGCGCTTTAACACCGGTGTAAAGATGGACATCCGCACCACCCAGGTCGAGATCGGCCAGCACCACTTTCTGGCCCAAAAGGGCCAGGCCAACCGCCAGATTGGCCGCAAGCATGGATTTACCGACGCCCCCCTTGGCGCCTCCCACCGCAATAATTTTTTTGTTGGTTTTTTTGACCGCGGAAGCATCCGATTTAATTTTAGAATTTCCGTCAGACAGTATAACTTCCATTAGAGATTTTGTTGAAGATTTATCCGGTTGAAATTTTACTCTATTTTGATCGAAGATCACAGATGCACCTCCTCATTTTTAGTTGCTCGAACAGATAGGATGTCACCGTCGAATGCTTATCAAGTGGACCGGCCCCTATTTATATCTGAATAAACAATCTTCAGGTGCAAAGTTTATGCCATCAAGCGAGCTATCAGACATTACCGGATATTCTATGATTGCAGTTGGTTACAAAGTTTCATTAAATATTTTGGTGTGATTGAAAGTCAAAAAATTGACAAGGGCCGATGATTGATCCGGGTTTTTTAGAGGGGGTGATGTCCCGCCGGAACTTCCAGTGCACATATTCAAAATTGAAAAGTGAGATGGCCTGTGATAAAGAGAACAAAACGGCAACAGCCCCCTTGAATATTATCCCGGCAACCCCCATCACAGAAAAGGAGAAACCGATGGCCTTAATTCAAACCGTGGAACCCGAAAAGATGGATCAGGCCTGTTGAACAAATATTTGCATATCTTGCTTTTAATTATCTCCGTGCTCTTCGCTCATCAAGCTTCGGGGAATGAACTTCCCTCCTACTGCAAGGACGACCCCAATTTAGCCCGTGACCTGTCCCGGATGGGGCCGGTGATGGGGCTCGGGTCTTCGGTTTCCCATGGCCTGCTAGCCCGCTCGGCTTCTCAAATTGTGGCTGATCAGCTATGCCTTGGAAAGGAGGGACATGTTTTTCCCTGGTACTTTCCGGCTTCCTACCAACGGGCGGCCAAATATTATTACAAACGCCGAAAACCCAAATTGGTTATCGCCCTGGATGTTACCTATCACGATATGAAAGTCCTGGAATATACCAGCGACAAAAAAAAAGTGCTTGATGCCATGGTGTCCGGCCTGGCGCTCGCTTGCGAGAGTGAATTTTATGATTGTTCCGAAAACGGGAATGAATCCTATGTCATCGAAGACGACTATCGGCCGACCGTAATTTTGGGTGATATATTTTTTGAAAATCTAATTGATTGTTCTCAGGGAAAGCCACCCAAAGAGTACCGCATAGAAAACGCAAAACCCAGACCCAAAAAGCATTGTTTTGAGGAATACGCTCAACTCAACCACCACTTAAGGAATCTTGCCGCCAGATATCCCAATGTTCATTTATATCCCGCCAATCACCTTTTTACATCTCTGATAAAATATCCCTACAGCATTTTTTACGATGAAGGGACGCGTCAAACTTTTTTCAGCAGGAAGGAACTCACCTGGGATGGCTGGCATCCTTACACGGATCCCGGCAGTCAGGTATTTGCCAACCTGACCATTATGCACGTCAATCGATTGATTCAAGAAGGCAAAATCAACGGTAGCCCCATTCCACTGACAAAGCTTTCCGATGAATATTTTGGACCGCCATCCGGTCTTATCATCAGCGTACCTGAAGCGTTCCCGCCAGTCACAAAACCCCTAATAGTCGGGCCCGACGGCCAAAAGGTTCCCCTGCGATTTTCTCTATCAAAACAATGGGCCAAGCGCCATGGCGTCTTTGGCATTGGAAGTTCATATTTTAAGGCCAGAGCATTGTCATGGGACCGTTTGGGTCCACGACCGCTCGTCATTCATGCCCAGTCTTATTCAGGCTCAACCATAGTTCTGTCCAAAAAAGATCAAGATCTGTTGACCTCCCATTACCACAACGGGATATCTCTTAAAGGCGCCCTCCTTATTATCGGCGACGATCTTGATAAAAAAATTGTCTCCAAAGAAGATACCTTCTTTCTTAATCAAATTGAAAAAGACCCCGGTATTTTGAAAAAACTTTCACCAGCTTCGATGCCGGACGCTGCTGCCCCATGGGAATATTAATCGGCCTGAGCAGACTGTATCCATTCCCAAATTACATCCTGTTTGCCAGTCTCGCTCTATTTGACAATCCGGAGTTACCGATGAAGTTTACAAAAACAGGTTTTAGTGATACAAACGCACGCATATTTCCGAACGTTTCTTATGAAAGGGCAACCAGGGGAAAACAGATGAAATCCCCGGCGCAAATTCCGGCGAGCTAATACCAACGCGGTATTAGGCATCATTATAAAAAAAATCAAATGAAAATATCCGTCATCATTCCCGTTTACAATGAAGCGCTTACCATCAAAGAAATAATCTCTCGCGTTCAGAATGTTGATCTGGAAAAAGAGATTATCGTCGTGGACGACCATTCCACAGATGGAACACCTGCGCAATTGAAGGACATCAATGAGCAGTACGAAAATGTTCAAATACTGACGCATGACCGCAACCGAGGAAAAGGGGCCGCCCTGAGGACCGGTTTTGCCGCTGCCGGGGGTGACATCATTATCATTCAGGATGCCGATTTAGAGTATGATCCTCAGGAGTACAAAGTTCTTCTGGGTCCCATCCTCGATGGCAGAGCGGATGTTGTCTATGGTTCAAGATTTCTGGGTGGTCCCCATCGGGTTTTATTTTTCTGGCATTATGTCGGCAATAAATTTTTAACGCTCCTTGCCGATGTATTCAGCAACCTGAACCTCTCCGATATGGAAACCTGCTACAAGGTTTTCAAAAAAAAGGTTCTCAATGAGATTAAGCTCAGATCAAACAGGTTCGGCTTTGAACCTGAGTTTACAATGAAGGTTGCCAAAAAAGGCTTTCGCGTTTATGAAGTCCCTATTAGTTACAGCGGGAGGACTTACGAGGAAGGTAAAAAGATCGATTGGAAGGACGGTCTGAAGGCCATCTTTGCTATTTTGTGGTTCCGATTTTTCGACTGATTTTGCAGGAAATATTATGGGGAAAAAGATTTTCGGGATTGTCGGCCTGGTTCTTTTGCTGGTTTATTTTCTCACCCTGGTGCTGCATATCTCCGCAAATTTTGATCAATATCAATGGGATTTTCGAACCCACCGTAAGGCCGGTGAAATCTTTGCATCCGGCCTTGATCCGTATGATTCCAGTATCTTGTTCCCGCAAGCCCAAACTTCATTTTTATACAATTATCCGCCCGTTACGTTGTATTTTTATAGATTTTTTGCCCTATTTGATTATAAATCGGCTTTTCATATATTCCTGATAGCCAAATGTATCCTGCTGATTGGACTGATTTATTTTTGGAAAAGAGAATTTATTAAGACCAGCTCGTACGCTCTTTTTTGCCTTTTTTGTTTTTTTGCATTTAACGGCGCTGTTTATCGGGATTTGATCGCCGGCAATATAAATTTGGTGGAGCAGATTTTGCTATGGCTGGCCTTCTTTTTTTATATAAAACATCGACTGATACTATTCTGTATGTTTTGCCTGCTGGCAGCCAGCTTTAAGATGACGCCAACCTTTTTTCTGGTGCTGCTGTTGCTTGCAGATGATAAAAAAAAGTATCAATATTTTGTGTGCTCGGGTTTCGCTTTTTTCGCCTATTTGTTAGTACAGTATATTATTGTGCCCGATATGTTCACCAGTGCTATTCGAAATGCATTTGCTGTGGTGAGCGAGCGCGGAACGGTTGTCCCTTCTACTTTTACCTTACTCAGCGATGTGTTCCAATGGCTATCAGAAAATGCAGGTCTGGCGATACCGCCGGCAATTCAAATTGTCATTCTCGCGGTCTTTGTAGCAGCCGTTGTTTTGCTTACGTATAAGGCCCATGCCCGGCTAAAAAGCGCGAAGATGGAAAACAGACAAATGCTCGAGGTATTTTTGGTTTGCCTGGTTTATGCCTTAATCCACCCGCGCTTCAAGGACTATGCCTATATTTTGCTTATCGTGCCCGCCTATTATATTATAGTGAGCAACCGCTTCACGAAGGCCAATCCGTTCGTTTTTTTTCTCGCTATTCTCGTTTATCCGCCGTTTATAATTCCCGGCACCGAGATCATTTTCATGTTTTTCTGGAAATATTATGCCCTTATAGTTGCCTATGTCATCTGGGGAATGTATCTATATGAAATATTTTCCTCCGGAAAAACGCCGCTCCCCGGCACCGCTCCCCAACGATAAAGAAGAGGAGCCGGAAGCATATTTATAAAAACTTGCACTAATCCTTGAAATCCTCTAATCTTTAGACCTAGTTGAATAGTTTATTGGTTGAACGATATCTGTATCTTAGAGTCTTAGTTGTGAATTCTTTGCATTTTATGGCAAGATATTTTTTAGAGAAAGCATGGTATTTGAAGAAATGCCTAAAATGCCTAAATTGCACTAAAATGCCTAAAGTTAAGGTATTCTATCGATTTTAACCCAACAAAAAAAACAGCCTTCGCTAGCGCTCTTATTTTTACTTACTGATTTATCGCTTGTGCAGGCGCAAAATACCAGGCGTTTATAATAAAGACGGAGCGAAGCGACCCCACAATTTTAGGCATTTTAGGCACTTTAGCTCATTTTAGGCATTTTCCGGCTTGTCCGGGTTAGGCCTACTGGTTAAATATCTTGAACTTGAACCAGCTTAAAATCTTTTATTTGGCCATTAAACAAGGAAGCTTGAGCGCTGCGGCTGATGAGTTGAATATAACCCAGCCGGCGGTTACAAAAGGTATCCAGCGTCTTCAGGAGTATTATGAAGTCAAGTTTGTCGAACGGTTTGGCAGGAAACTTGAGCTCACGTTCGCCGGCAAGGGCCTTTATGAAATTTCAGAAAAGATTTTTGAATTAGAGGGTTTGGCGGAGGATTACCTCCGTGATTTTCAGCAACACAAAAGAGGACATATCCGGATTGTTTCCAGCGAAACTTTCGGAACGTACTACCTGCCATTTATTGTCAATCGTTACAGCCTGGCAAACCCTCAAATACGACTGACAGTGAAGATCCTGCCCAACGAAGATGTCGTAAAAAGAACGGTCGCCCACCTTACCGATCTGGGGTTCCTTTCTTATCCCTTTGAACATAAAAACCTGTTTCTGAAAGAAGTCCTGGAGGAAAAACTTGTGATTATCTTTTCGCCCGAGCACCATTTTTCGCAAAAAGACAGGATTGAACCCTACGATTTAGAAGGTCAGTCCATCATTATGCACGAAAAAGGGGCCGCTCCGCAGATGATCATCGACGAGTTGGTCAGAAAGAATAATGTTTCCATCTTTAAATATCTCGAATTTTCTAACAATGAGGCCATCAAACGAGCGGTAGAATCAGGAGTCGGCATTGCCATAATTTCTGAAAAGGTTGCCAGTGAAGAGATTAAATCAGGCAAACTGAAAGCCATTGAATTTTCTGACGGCCCAATTAGACGAAAATTCTACATGGTCTACCATAAGGACAAGGTTATTTCCGACTCCCTTCAGAGCCTGATCGATTCCACTTTCCGGTGAACGGCCTAATTTTTGCTGGTTTCCTTCCGTGAAGAATCAATTACATAACATTTTGTTATTTGTCTTGCGCC
>JAIVWA010000003.1:0-7925 GCA_049190255.1 Gammaproteobacteria bacterium
GCTTTGATGGAAAAAAGGAGAAGATTCTGGCATCAAAGGGGCAAAAGCATATTTAAAGTGGTTTAACAATCCTGAAAACAGCCCAACTAATCGTCCTTTGTTGATGGAATGAACGTGAACTGAATTGTCAGTTTGAGAATCGCAAAGGGTCAACTTTCTGCAGAAAATGTGGTTCGATTAGAATATTATCAACTCCTTAACAAAATTGCCTGACCTTTAACATGCTCAATTCATACCCAATTACCAATTTGTCAGATTAGATATTGACAATATTCTCAATTCCCATCCTTTTCGAATGCTTTCTTGTCTTCTCCTCATTCAATCGCAATTATCGTATAAGCCTCTAAAAACATAGTGTTTTATTAAAAATATTATTCAAATGGTGATTTTGGCACGTTCGATGCAGTGAAAGCTGACCGTATCAATGACTATAATTTTGCGGGCTAACTAGCAAGGAGACCGGATAAGCAATGAAGAAATCTATCGAATTTAATGTAAAGCCAGATTGGGATGAAGTAGAAAAAATTAGAAATGAAAGTGCCGATTTTTTGCAGTCCCATGAACTTTCGGATGATACCGTCCATTCACTATCAATGATAATCAGCGAACTCATAGAGAACGGAATAAAGTACGGCAACTTTAAAATGGTAGAAAATAGAGTAGTTGTCGTAATTAATATCGACCGAAACACCGTCACGATAGAGGTCCTTAATCCGGTCGATGACAGCGCTTTAAAGCACTTGTCGAGATTAGATCAAACCATTCAATGGATCCGGGGGTATCAAGATCCGTTTGAGGCCTACATAGAAAGAATCAAAGAAGTTTCTAAAAAACCGCTCAAGGACATGGAAAGCGGTATTGGACTGGTTAGAATTGCGTATGAAGGCAAAGCGCTGCTAGATTTCTTTGTTGGTGATAATAATGTGCTGAATGTATCCGTTGTGTCAAACATCGAAAGGGAAGATAGGAAATTATCATGATAAAATCGAAAAAGTATACCAATAATTTTTTGACGATCCAAGTAGTCGAGCATGAGACCTCAATTGATGTGAAGTGGGAAGGAAAAAGCACTGATCGCGAGCCCAGCAAATTCATATCACCGATTCTGGTCAAGGTCCTGGAAATGTCCAGTGGGCTGAACAAAAGAATTATCATGGACTTTCAGAGCTTGTCATACATGAATTCATCGACCATTACGCCGATTATAAAAATTTTGGATAGAGCCAAAAAAGGAATGTCCAAAATAACCATATTTTATCAAAAATCGATGAAATGGCAGGAGCTGAACTTTTCGGCTTTAGAGATATTCAAGACCAAAGATAATCGATTAGAAATTAAAGGGTTATAAAAATGATGAATCAGGAACCTATTAAATTTAAGGCGCATCTTCTGAAGGGCAAAGAAAAGATATCAATTGAAGCCCAATACGCGTCTAAATTCTCCCTTTTGATCCGGTTTCTTAACGGAAACAATGCCGATCAGGGATCGGTCTATCGGAAATTGGTTTTTCAGAAAGATGGCGACCAAATAGAGATCGGTCCATGCCAGTATATCCCTGAAGCCCTAAATAACGGTTACAAAGGGCGCATAATTTTTAATAAGGATGTCTATGATCTGAACAGCTTATTCTTTGAGGATAAACTTGAAAAACTGCAGGCGGAATTTTTTAATCTCCCACTTATTTTAGCCCACAAAGATAAGATAAAAAGAGGATTTAAAGAATATACCGCTAATTTAACTTATGATTTAAATGTTTATAAAAATTTATTTGACGCACTTGATGCAAGATGTGTTGATGAACCGGAGGATGTAAGACAACACGTTCAGAGTGCCATCATTGAGACTGAGGGCCGCAACTTCATGAGATTTCTTGATCAAAAATTAGAGGAATTTGAGAGCATTATTTTGAATTTCGGAAAAAAAGATCACGAGTGTCATGGATACTACCTCCGCAAGCAGCTGTGGGGCTTTCTGATGTGCTCCCCATTTATGACCCGAACGAATTTAAAACCGAGAGGATACAGTGGCGACTCGGTAATGATGAAGATGATTTATGATAATAAATATGAGGGTCGCTCAACTTTTGGAAAATTAATGCACAAGCATCCGAATGAGCATCCGGGGGCCCAGGCAGTGCGCAATAGAAGGGAGCTTATCGCGAAAATGCTGGGGGCTTTGAAAACCGGTGAATGGAAATCCAATACCGGGAAAATACGCGTTCTATCAGTGGCTTGCGGTCCTGCATTTGAGCTGCAGGATGTTATAACTTCAGCCAAGGATTGTTCAAGATTTCATTTTACACTGCTTGATCAGGACAAAAAGGCCCTTGCGGAAGCCCGATCCCAGATAGCCGGGCTTGAAAAGAAATTTGGGGAGAAAATTGAGGCCGAATTTTTGAACGAGTCAGTTCGAACGATGCTCAGAACACCCAAACTTGAAAAGGTGTGGGGACAGTTCGACTATATTTATTCCATGGGCCTTTTTGATTACCTTACGCCTCCTGTGGCAAAAGCCGTAATCGGGAAACTGTATCTACTTCTAAAGGTGGGCGGAGAAATGGCCGTCGGCAATTTTCATATTTCAAATGCCAGCAGATATTACATGGAGTATTGGCTCGATTGGGTCCTTTATTACAGAAGCGAGCAGGAATTTTTAGATTTATTGCAGAACACCCCATCTGCCGAAACAAAAGTTATATTCGAAGATACAGGAACCCAAATGTTTCTGAATGTAAAAAAAATGGACAATTAAAATAATCGTAAAAAATCAGGACAACGGCAAATTAAAAAATGAACGAAATCATAGAAAATAAACTAAGCGTTGAAGAACAGGCAATTATTGGTGCCAGGGATTTCGATCAATTCTTAAATCGCATCATACATGATTGGCTGAAAACCCTTACATTTTTGGCAATTACGCTGGTCCCGCTCTTTTTTATCCTCGATTGTTTCATCGTTCCAAAAGATTTATTAGAGCAGGTCGGCCTATACCGGGTAATAGCCACATTTATGATTATTATCCAGTATTTCGTCATTCGTCAGACCAAACCGGGTAAGCTGTCATATCTTCATGGTTATATTGTATCGGTTGTCGTCGGCGGCGTAATTGTTCTGATGACCCGTGATCTAGGCGGTTTTTACTCAAGTTATTATGCCGGCCTTAACCTGGTCATCATTGGTGTGAATCTCCTTTTGCCCTGGAAGGCAATACATTCTGCCATAAACAGCGGCATTATAATTTTTTTGTATGTCTTGGTAAATTTCATTGGCGTCCAGCAATATCAAACAAACTATTTAATCAATAACCTCTTCTTTTTGTGTGCGACAGGTGTAATAGCCGTAAGTATAAACTATGTTAAGCACCTGCTTATCAAAAAAGAATTTTATTTGATGTGTGAATTGAAAATCGCCAGGGATTCAATCTGGAGTGAAATGGAACTCGCCAAGCGAATTCAAACTGCTCTTTTACCGGATAATCAAAAATTAAAAGGTTATGATATAGCCGCTACCATGCTTCCGGCTGATGAAGTGGGTGGCGATTATTACGATATCATTGAAACCCCTGAGGGTGATAAATGGGTAACTATCGGAGATGTATCCGGTCACGGGGTGGATTCCGGCTTGATCATGATGATGGCTCAGACAAGTATCCTATCCAAGGTTAACAATAATGGCAGTTGTGGCCCTTCAGAGATGATCAGTTCCATCAATAGGATTATCAGGGAAAATATCTCCAGGTTGGGTTCTGATCATTACATGACGATGATGGCCCTACGGCTAAACCATTCTGAGATGACCGTAGCCGGCAAGCATCAGGACCTTATCATTTACCGCTCCGGCTTGAATAGAACAGAAACCGTCACGATACCCGGGACCTGGGTGGGCATCACTGACGATATTAAAGACTGCCTTGAGGAGCTAACTATCGAAATTAACACCGGCGATATTGTATTGCTGTTTACCGACGGGATTACCGAGGCCACCAATGCCAAAGGAGAAATGTTCGGTCAGGTAAGATTGGAACAGTCGCTAAATAAATACGCGGACTTACCCGTTGGGAAATTGCGCGATAAAATTATCGAGGAAGTAAATACTTACCAGCAAAAGCAATTGGATGATATGACACTGGTCGTAATTAAAAAATAATTTATTCGAAAAGCATTGCGATATGTCATTAAGACAAAAAAGGTGTGATTAAATGAGTAAAACCCGCTTAGCCTGGGAAGATGTTGAGTTGAATCTTCTCACGCTCTCCTTTCCGAAAGAATTTGAAACATTCTTTAAAAAGGAGCGCTATAAAAACTCTCTGCGGCATGTGAGGGTGGCACTGCTTTTGTCGATAGTGTTTTTTGCAATCTTTGGAATTCTGGATGCCTGGATTGTGCCTGAAGTAAAATACCAACTCTGGTTTGTGCGGTATGCCGTCTATTGCCCATTTGCATTGGCCGTCCTGCTTTTTTCTTATAGCGAACTCTTCAAAAAAGTCATGCAGGTTTGTGTCGCTTCTGTTATGGGGCTTGCCGGATTAGGTATTGTTGCCATGATTTTAATAGTGCCTCAGGCCAGCAACAATTCCTATTATACCGGCATCATACTTGTATTCATTTTTGGATATACTTTTTTCAAGTTAGACTTCCTTTACGCCACGACAACGGGAATGATAATCGTCATTGCCTATGAAGTCGCTGCAATCTGGTTTATCAAAACACCGATTCATATACTGATAAACAACAATTTTTTCTTTTTAACCGGGAATGTATTTGGAATGATTGCATGTTATTCCATAGAGCTATATTCAAGAAAGGAGTTTTTGCAAGCCAGGTTGTTGGAGGCCGAAAAAAAGAAAGTGCATAAAGCCAACCTTGAACTGGAATCTAAAGTAGAACAACGGACCGGCCAATTATTAAAAGCAAATAAAGTTCTCAAACAAGAAATGGTTGAGCGAAACCATGCTGAAGAGCACCTGCGCAACAGCGAGGAAAAATATCGAACTATTTTGGAAAGTATGGAGGAAGGCTACTACGAATTCGACGTTTCCGGTAATTTGAAATTTTTCAACGATGCCTTTTATAAAATTGTTGGATACAGCCGGGAAAAGCTTATTGGAACCAACTATCGAAAATTTACCGATGCGCGGGATGCCGGCAAAGTCTTTCGTGCATTTAATAATGTCTATGTATCCCATAAGCCATCTAAAGAATTTGAATGGCAAATTATCAGGGAAGATGGCGCGAAAAGACACCTGGAAGCTTCTGTGTCACTGGTTAAAAGCGCTGAGGGCCTGCCCGGCGGTTTTCAGGGCGTTATCAGAGATGTAACCGATCGTATTTTAGCAGAAGAATCACTGAAAAAAGCTTACCAGGACCTCAAGCAGGCCCAATCGCAGCTTGTTCAATCAGGCAAGCTTGCGTCTATCGGCGAATTAGCAGCCGGGGTAGCCCATGAACTGAATCAGCCTCTAATGGTTATCCGTGGCAATGCCCAACTTGTTAAACGTTACATATCAAAGGGCAATTTTGAGATTGATGATATGCTGAAGCAAATGGAACCGATAGAAAGAAATACCAAAAGAATGATGAATATTATCAATCACCTGAGGACTTTTTCACGTCAGTCACAGGCCGAACATTATGCCATAGACGTCAATCAAGTCATTGAAGAATCATTTTTGATGGTTGGAGAGCAGCTGCGGTTGAGAAATATAGAGATTAAAAAAACGCTGGATCCGCAATTACCCAAGATTAAGGGCGATACGAATCAGTTGGAGCAGGTTTTTCTTAATTTGATTACCAATGCGCGGGATGCCATTACGGAAAAATATGACAATGGAAAGCCTGAAAACGGCAACGCCAACTCGATTGAAATTATAACCAGGCTATCCGAAACAGATGATAATCATATAGAAATCTTATTTAAGGATTCCGGCAACGGTATTAAAAAAGCGAACCTGGGCAGTATTTTCGATCCATTCTACACCACCAAAGAGGTCGGCAAAGGAACAGGCCTGGGGCTATCGATTAGTTATGGAATTATCAGCGAACACAACGGGCAGATTGAAATTGCAGAAACCGGACCGGAGGGGACAACCTTTAATGTGAAACTTCCAATTGCTGATTCACAGTCGAATAACAGCGAGATGGTGGAAGAAAGAGTTAAAAAAATAGCGTAATTTAAAATAGTAGATATGGAGTTCACTATGCAAGAGACCATATTGATCATTGAAGATGAAGAAGATATTCTGGCCTTGCTATCGAGCATGTTGGAAAGCGAAGGATATAATATTTTCACTGCCTGCAACGGGCGTGAGGGGCTAGAAAAGTTTCATGAACACAACCCGGATTTAATCCTTACTGATGTCAGGATGCCGATTATGGACGGCATTGAAGTCCTTAGAGAAGTTAAAACCAAGGAATCGGATACGGAAGTTATCATCCTGACAGGGCACAGTGATGAAGCAACGGCAATAGACTGTTTGAGGCTCGGGGCCTACGATTACTTTTGCAAGCCTTTGGAAGATATTGATGTCTTATTAACTGCTATTAGTCGGGTCCTCGAGAAAAGAAGTCTTGAAATAAAAAATCGAGCTTTAGTTAAACAGCTAGAGGAACTTTCTATCAAAGACCCTTTAACCGGACTTTATAATTATCGTCACCTTCAGGTCTGCCTTGATGAAGAGATAGATCGAGCCGGCAGATACGGGCATAAGTTTTTTATTCTCATGATCGATGTCGACCATTTTAAAGATGTTAACGATACCTACGGTCATCTGTTTGGCGACTACGTTTTGAAAAAGCTGGGTGAGCTTATCATCAGTCAATTGCGGTCTACGGATCGCCTCTTCCGCTATGGTGGGGAAGAGTTTTTAGTGATTGTGAATGAGATATCTAAAGCCGAAGTGGTGAATGCAGTTAATAGACTGATGACAGCCGTAAGGAACCATACCTTTATCTACGAAGGCCAGCAAACAAAAGTCACCGTCAGTATGGGCGGGGCCTTTTTCCCGGAAGATGCCAATGATAAAGTGACTCTAATTAAGAAAGCCGATACTGCTTTATACCGGGCCAAGGACGCCGGCCGAAACAGATTTGAATGCTGTTTTGATTTTTCGGCGGAAGTCCATGATTTGTCGAAGGCGGTGAGTTCCAATTAGTACCGATTCAATCTTCAGGAACTGAAAATGGTCTAAAACTACCTATTAATCTTAAAAAGGATAGCAAGAATGAGTAAAACAATGTCACGAAGATCCCATAAACGATTTAAGGTCAAAGAGGGTGCCTTTGCAGTGCTTTTTACAAATTCTTCCAAACTGGCACCAATTATAGATATCAGTATGGCAGGGTTCTCATTTCGCTACAGCGACAGTCAATTCATAGATAATGATAGAGACGGGCAGGCTTTTCTTTATCATAATCACCGGCATCAGCTTGAAGATTTTTCCACCTTTGATATTTTTTTAGTCGACAGCGGCATATATTTAGATCGAATACCCTGTAAAATAGTTTCCAATTTTGAAATTGACGATTCAGATTCCTCTAATTCGATTCCCATGAAACGATGCTGTATCCAATTTGATGACCTTGTACCCGATCAAATATCTGATTTGGCATCTTTTATCAAGAATTGCACCTCGGATGCAGGCTAAAATACGCCTTCTGATTTTGTCGTCATGCTGAAAACGCTGGTTTTATGGGACCAGCGTTTTTATCGTCCTACCCTACCCTTCTTTCCTCAGTGCTAATTACAACCGAAATTAAAGGTTATTTCAAAAAGGTCGATAATATTCTTGAATGTTCAAATTCCTGGTTCAGGACCTTTCGAACCCGGTCAAGCCGGAATTGAAGATTGATCCGCCTGCGGCGGAACGATTGAAGATTTGTGGAAGTCGCTTCGCTCCGTCATTTTTTTGATAGGTCTTTATAAAATTGA
>JAIVWA010000003.1:7935-26748 GCA_049190255.1 Gammaproteobacteria bacterium
CCTATAATGAATCAAAAAGAGAAAAACATAAAAATTAAATGCGCAGCATTAAGTAATTAATCCGCCGGACCTATGGTTAAAAAACAAACTTCAGTTTTCAAAGAACAATTTGCAACCCTAAATGTTCTATTTTTCAGGGCGGAGTAATTAGATGAATGAAAAAATTCTCATAATTGACGATGATCCCGAAATCCTAAATATGCTCGATACTATTTTATCGAAAGAAGATTATGAAGTCTTTCGAGCTGAAAGGGGCAAAGAAGCCATCGCGCTGTTCAAATCCAACCCGGTTGATCTGGTCATTACGGATATGAGTATGCCCGGCATGGGGGGATTAGAGGTTCTAAATAAGGTTAAACAATTAGACGAGAATATGGAAGTTATTATTCTGACCGGAAATGCCACATTTGAGAATGCCGTCCAGGCTTTAAAAGAGGATGGCGCGTTTAATTATCTGACTAAACCATTGGAAAATATTGAAGATCTTTTAATCTCAGTAAAGCGCGCCATTGAAAAACGCAAATTACGCTCGGAAAATAAAACGCTGATTGATGAACTAAAAACCGAAGTTGAAGAACGCATAAAGGTGGAGAGACAGCTTTTGCAGAGCAAGACTAATCTGCAGTCCGTCTTTGACGGTATTTCAGAACCTTTGATAATGGTGGACAGCAAAATGACCATAAAGGTATTGAACAAGGCGGCTAAAGATTACACCCGATATTCGCGTTATCAGGATATCTTAGGCCAACCGTGTTATAGAATTTTAGCCGGAAAATCAGAAATATGCAAAGATTGTAAATTTCATCTGGCAATTTCAAGCCGAAACCCGGCGACATTTGAAAGAAAAGGCTTTAATGATCCTGCGCGAATCGAAGAAGTCGTTATTTATCCAATGCAAAGTAAGGTGGGAAGCGAAGGACACGCTATTATTCGCATCAGTGACATTACCGAACAGAAAAAAATCGAGGAACAATTAATTCGTGCCGACCGCCTGTCTTCTTTAGGCCAACTTTCGGGCGGCATCGCTCATGAGATTCGAAATCCTTTGGCCAGTATCAACCTGTTTACCGACATTTTGTGCGATGAAGATAAATACGATCGCACCGAGCAGGAAGACGAGCTGTTTGACGAAATCAAGGATAACATCAATCGAATCGAAAAAATCATTAAACGGGTGCTTGATTTTGCCAAGCCTCCCGTAACGGCTTCAGATGCAATCGATCTGAATGACTTGACACAGGAAAGTGTCAAGTTTTGGTCATCAAAGTTAAGAAAATCAGACATTAATCTTAATTTAAGCTTAAAGGAGGGTTTACCGCCGGTTCAAGGAGATGTCATCGGCCTGCAACAAGTCATTAATAATGTGGTTTTAAACGCCATAGAGGCCATGGATGAGGGGGGCGATATTAACATCAGGACTTCGCTGGGTATGTCCTCTATCGGCGGGAGCAAAGACGCCGTATTTTTGCGAGTAAGTGATAGCGGCCCCGGTATTCAAAAAGCTCACCAGGAAGATATATTTAACCCCTTTTTCACCACCAAAGCCACCGGAAACGGATTAGGATTAAGTATTTCACACCAGATTATAGAGCGCCAGGGTGGCGCTTTTTCATTCGAAAACAATCCGGACGCGGGGACTACTTTTATAATTGAGCTGCCGACAGTCGGTATTAAGAAAAAAATAACTGATGAGCCCTTACTTGAGAGGTGCGGTTAGGAACATTAAGTTTATGGATTGTAAAATTCTCATCATAGACGACGACAGGAGCATCCGAAAAGGCCTATCTTTAATTCTGGGGGATAAATACGGTGTCATCACGGCCAAGGATGGTGCTGAGGCCTTAAAACTTTTTCCTGAAGAACGGCCGGATATTGTTCTGCTTGATATCGGGCTTCCGGAGATTGATGGCGTAGAAGTACTCAAAAGGCTGAAGGGCAGTAGTCCGGATGCAACTGTGATTATGGTCACGGCGGTTGAAGACGTGAAAACTATTGTCAAGGCGATTAAGCTCGGCGCGTATGATTATCTGGTGAAACCGATTGATTCTCAGGAGCTCCTGCTCACCATACAGCATGCACTTGAAAATAAGGAATTGAAGAATCAGATAAAAACCATACAACAGCCACGGGTGGATAAATATAAATTTGACCTTATCGGCAATAACGCCAAAATTAAAGATATCGTTGAAATTGCGAAAAAAGCATCCAACAGTCCCGATACCCCACTATTGATCACCGGTGAAAGCGGCGTCGGCAAAGGCGTCTTGGCCAAAGCGACTCATTACAGCAGCTGCGAAATGCCGGGGCCTTTTGTTACCGTAAACTGCGGCGCGATAGCCAAAGATCTGGTAGAAAGCGAACTGTTTGGCTATGAGCGCGGCGCTTTCACCGGAGCCAGGGCCGAGGGCAGCAAGGGCCGCTTTGAAGAAGCTGCCGCCGGGACTTTGCTTTTAGATGAAATCGGTGCGATGCCTCTTTCGGCCCAGGTAAAATTACTCGCTGTTTTGGAAGATCGCACCTTTTACAGAATCGGAGGCAGCAGGCAAATTAAAGTTTCAGCGAGAATCATTGCGGCCACCAACATGGACCTGGAAAAGGCTGTCGAACAGGGTGCATTCAGAAGTGACCTGTTTTTTAGACTCAATGTCGTACGACTCGATTTGCCGCCATTGCGGCAAAGACCGGAAGATATTATACTCCTTACCAGGCATTTCATAAACCAGTATAATTATAAGTTCGGCAAAAGCTTTAGCGAGATTTCCACTGAAGCACAGACATTTCTAATGAAATACCGATGGCCCGGAAACGTGCGCGAGCTGCGTAATACGATCGAACGGATTATTCTGATTGAAGCCGGGAATATTCTGACCCGGGAACATTTTCGTATTTTGGATACACGAAAAATGAATGAGACCGAAGGCCAAAACTCAGTGACGGCAGAAAATAAACTGGATTATATTGAAGTGACCAAGGGTCTAATCAGAGAAGCCATGAAAACGGCCGGGGGAAATGTCTCTGAAGCTGCCCGATTGATGAATATGCCGTCTTACAAGCTTCGCTATCGGATTAAAAAATATGGCCTAATTAATTAATCCGCCCGGATCAACATCAAAATAGTTTTATCAGATTTTAAAGACCACTAAGTTTTATCCACACCTGCTATCGCCATTTTTTAGGGCGGAGTAATTAGCTGAACTGACGAAATAGTAAGTTCGAATATTCTAATATTGATAACAATATTATCAACGGCCTAACTTATTTAAATTACATCTATAATCTATTCATCAGCGCTTTCTCCTGATTTCCTCTATCAATATTTTCACAGCTCATCTCCGAAGATGTCTATTGGCCTAGATCCCTGCAAAACGAAATATTACCCTAAGAATCTGAAATTGTTAAATATTCAATAATTATGCCGGTTCATTTATTCTTTTGGCATGATTGGTGCTATAAGAACATGGAGAAAGGACTTTATTCTTAGACAAAGGAGTGAAAAAGGGCGGCATGGAACGTATTTTAGTCATTGATGATGAAGCTTCTATTCGCAAGGCCTTGGGAATAGGTCTTGCTTCTGAGGATTTTGTGGTGGATTTGGCCAGTGACGGCATCAGCGGAATCCAACTCGGTCAACAACGATCATATGATATTCTTATTGCTGATTTATCTTTGCCGGATATAGACGGCCTCGAAGTAATTAAGAAAATTAAGCATTCAATCCCTGAAATCATTCCAATCATTATCACCGGCAAGGGAGATATGCAAAGCTCTCTTGAAGCCATAAGGCTGGAGGTCAGCGATTACCTGGAAAAACCGCTTAGCCTTTCATCGGTCAAAGACTCCATCGCTCGCGCCCTCAAACGACGGGAGATGAAGCGCAGGACAATTGAAGATAAAGCCCATCAACAGCTCCTCTCGGATTCACTCACCGGTCTGCCGGACAGATCTCTATTTATGGATTGTTTAAACAGAGCAATTGCCGGAATCGATCGCTATGAAGATCGTTCCTTTGCTGTTTTTTTGATCGATATTGACCATTTAAAAGAGGTAAACGATGCTTATGGCCATCGTAGCGGCGACATGGTTTTATCCGAATTATCCCATCGTTTTAAATCCTGTATCCGCACGACAGATACCGTTGCGCGCATAAATGGCGATGAGTTCGCTGTTTTGATTGAAGAATTCGAAAGCTACCAAAAGGTGATCGAAACTGCTGAACGCTGTCAGAGAGCGGCTGAACAGGCTATTGATATAGATGGCAAAAAAGTGACCCTCAGCGTCAGCATTGGAATAGTGATGAAGACGATTTTTTATCAATCCCCTGACGATGTCATACGAGATGCTGAAATGGCTTTATCCTACTGCAAGGAGCAGGGCGATGGACTAGTCAAGGTGTTTGAAAAGGAAATGCTGGAGCAAGCCATTGAGTCACTGCAGTTAGAAAATGATTTGCGGCTGGCAATTCAAAATCAGGAATTCATTCTTCATTACCAACCGATTATTCGAATGCACGATCAGCGGTTGGCTGGATTTGAGGCCCTGATCCGCTGGAATCATCCCGAGCACGGAATAATTTATCCGGACCAATTTATTCCGAAAGCTGAAGAAATAGGCCTGATCAATCAGATTGGTGGCTGGGTACTCAACGAGGGCTGTCGCCAGATGAGAGAATGGCAGCGCACTTTATCGGGTTTTGGAGAAATAATTCTGAATATCAACATCTCCGGTGGTCAATTTTTACAACCGGGATTTGCTGATTTAGTTGCGGGTATAATACGCAAACACCATCTTGATCCCGGAATACTGAAGTTTGAACTCACCGAAAGCGTGTTGATGAAAGATTCAAAAGCAGCCATAAAGATATTAAGGGCTATGAAAGATATCGGCATCAAGCTGGCCATTGATGATTTCGGCACCGGTTATTCGTCATTTTCATACCTGCAGCAGTTTCCTATAGATGATTTGAAAATCGGCAAGTCCTTCATTCAGCAATTGGAGGTTGATGCCGAAAGTTATGAAATCGTTAAGACGATTGTGGACCTCGCTAAAAGATTAGGGATAGATGTTGTTGCCGAGGGGGTGGAAACAGAGGGGCACCTGAATAAGGTAAAAAGCCTTAATTTTGACATGGTTCAAGGATTTTTATTTGCTAAGCCTGCAGACAAAGATTCGGTGATTAAATTCTTGAATAGGAGTTTAGCAAACTCGGACCTAGCATCCTCTAAATCAGCAGGTTAAAGGTTTGATTCCGTCACGGACCACCATTCCTTTAAAAACCGGTTCAGAAGTTTGCAACTGCAATAATATCCCTTGACATTCGACATGAGGTGTCTTAAAAATTATGGCGATCAGCTTCCCAAATTAGCACGTGACACCGTATTTTGTCTTTACGATCAGAAAAGTCTTAGCAGGGTTAGCTTGTATATTGAAAGCTAACCTTTTTTTATTGGATATTATTTGTAATTTGGAATTTGAGATTTGGGATTTTAGGTTGCTAATCAGAGAAACACATTATTTATATCTGAGTCAGATAGAGTCTACTTTGACCTTACCCTGAGATATCATAAAAATCATCTTGACAACCAATTTTTGTTAATGCTATTAAAATTGGTTTTATTCAACTTCATTATTAAAAAACAAGAAAATCCAATCCTTGCTCTGAATAACACCAGGGCTTTATTAGCCGAAAGGAGAATGCATGCGAAGGTACGAAACATTTGTTATTATTGATCCTGATCTGTCTCAGGACATACGGGATCAGGTCGTTGAAAGAGTCGAAGAACTGATCGCCCAGATGGACGGATTTTTGGTTTTAACCGATGATTGGGGCGAAAGGAAACTGGCCTACGAGATTAAGAAAAGGGCACGCGGCTATTACGTGCGGTTTGATTACTGCGGATTGTCACCCCTGGTAAATGAAATCGAACGTTTCTTCCGCATTGACGATCGGGCACTCAAATATATGACCGTTTTGCTGGACAAAGATGCCGACCTTGAAAAAATCAAGGAGGAAAAGGCTGCAAAAGAGGCCGCCGAAATGGCCGCAGCGCAAAGCAAAACAGATATGGAAGAGGCTCCGGAGGAAACCCAAAAAGAGGTGGACACTGCCCCTGTAAAAGAGGTGGATACTGCCCCCGTAAAAGAGGTGGATACTGCCCCCGTAAAAGAGGTGGATACTGCCCCCGAAAAAGAGGTGGATACTGCCCCCGTAGAAGAGGTGGATACTGCCCCTGTAAAAGAGGTGGATACTGCCCCTGTAGAAGAATCAGAAGTCAACCGGGAAGAGACGAAAAAAGAAGAAGTGCCCTCTTCCGATGAGGCTGACTCTGCAGTGGAAACGACCCCATTGAAAAATCCAGAGGAGGCATAAATCATGGCCGTACCGTCAAGAGGCCCGAGAGGCAATAGAAAAGACAAGAACCCGAGAAGGAAAAAAAGAGTATACCATCGCCGGAAGGTTTGCCGATTCTGTGCAGATTCAAGTCTGGTAATTAGCTATAAAGACCCTAAATCACTGAGATATTTTATCACCGAGCGCGGCAAAATCATTCCCCGACGATTGTCCGGATGTTGCGCCAAGCATCAGCGCACCCTCACCCATGCGATAAAGCAGGCCCGAACGATTGCCTTTCTGCCATTCGTAGGATCCGTCGAAATTCGCTGATAAATGAGGATTCAACAGCCGGCAGGGCCGGGGATTTCCCGCAAACTTTTAGCGGCACAGCAACGCAAATGGTAAAGGATATAGTCACTGGTGTCTCAATCACAAGCCTGATATTTCTCATTTCGGTATTCATTCCGATTATCGGGTTTGTGGCTGCGCTGTTTATTCCCTTGCCGATTCTTTTTTACCGCTTGCGGCTGGGACGGATAAACGGGTTGGTGATTCCTATAATCTCAAGCCTCGTTATGGTGGTTTTCATCGGCGGTATTTCCCTCGATATATTGTTTTTTGCCGGACTTCTGCTGATCGGATTTATCCTGGGTGAATTATTCGAGTTAAACCTTTCGATCGAAAAAACAACGCTCTATGCCTCCGGCAGTGTCGTTCTGTCGGGTTTGATCGGTCTGATAATATCCAGCATACTGACCGGTGAAGGTGTTTTTGCCATCGTATCCAACTACGTTGCAAAAAATCTGGAACTCACCCTGGTGTTGTACCAGAGCATGGGCATGTCGCAAGAAAATGTCCAGCTGATCTCCCAGTCCCTGGACAAAATCCAGCATGTTCTGGTGACAATCATTCCCGCTCTGGTCTCAACTTCGACCCTGTTTGTTGCCTGGATCAGCATTCTGCTTGCGAAACCGGTGCTGAAAAGCCGGTCGCTTTATTATCCGGATTTTGGGCCCTTGAATTTGTGGAAGGCCCCTGATTATCTGGTATGGGTCGTCATTGGCTGCGGTCTGGTATTGTTTCTGCCGATTCCGGTCATTAAGGTCATTGGGTTAAACGGCCTGCTAATTTTAATGACTGTTTACTTTTTCCAGGGCATCGCCATCGTTTCATATTATTTTAACAAAAAGCGGTTCCCTAAAATTTTACGGGTTTTCCTTTACACGCTTATGGCCCTTCAGCAATTAATTTTGCTGGTAGTCATCGGACTTGGGTTTTTTGATTTATGGATTAATTTCAGGAGATTGGGTAAACAGACAGGATAACTCCCAATTTGTTTTTAACTCAATTAAACGATTAACTAATTAATTGGGCTTTCATGCTCAATTAGATTATTAGTATTGCGGAGGTTTTAAGAATGAAAGTAATTTTAAAAGAGACCATAAACTCCCTGGGAATAATCGGCAGCGAGGTTGCCGTAGCTGATGGCTATGCGCGCAACTACTTGCTGCCCCAAGACAAAGCAGTTTTGGCCACGCCGCAAAACCGGCACAAAATGGCACAAGAAAAGACCAAATTTGACATCCAGATTGCCAAAGAGCGTAAACTGGCGGAAGAAATGGCCCAAAAGCTTGAAGGCGTTGTGTGTAAGATATCTGCCAAGGTCAGCGAAGAAGACCGCCTTTACGGATCGGTGTCAACCAGAGATATCATTGACGCCCTTGCCGATCAGGAAATTGTGGTCGAAAAAAGAATGCTTCTCATGAAAGAGCCGATCAAAGAAATTGGCAGCTTCAAAATTCCAATCCGGGTCTATAAAGAAGTTGAGCCTGAAATTACAGTTGAAATTGTGCCCGAGTAAGGAAGATTGATCAGGATTCCGCAATTACTTGTATGAAACTTCACGAAGAAAGTTTTTTTGTCGATCAAACTGGCCGCTCCGCGGCCAGCGGCTGGGCTGAAACCTGAAACCTATGAACAGATTTGATCTAAAGCAGAGCCGATCATCTCTGACCTGGCTCTCCAAGGCGTAGATTACGAGCCGGAGGCCAGAACCCATTATTCCACTCTTCCAGTATTCCAACATTCCAATAGGGGCCACGCCCCTAACTTGAGGAACAATGGCCGAACACCAAGGGCAAAATCCCAAAGATCCGGCACCGTACACTCTTCCGCCGCAAAATATCGAAGCGGAGGAATCCCTCATCAGTGCCATCCTCGTCGATAACAATACCCTGCTGGATGTCATCGAAATCCTGGCCCCGGAAGATTTCTACCGCACCGCTCACCAGAAAATTTATGCCGCCGTCACCGACCTGTTTGACAAAACAGAACCGATAGACCTTGTCACACTGACCAACAGGCTGAAAGAAAAGGGACAGCTGGAGGAAATCGGGGGTGCCAGCTACCTTTCGCGTCTGCTTGATACGGCCCCTCCGGCGGTCAATGCTCCGCATTATGCTAAAATTGTCCATGACAAAGCATCTTTAAGGCAGTTGATTGAAAAGGCCAACGCCATTGTCAAACGCTGTTTCAAAGAAGAGGGGAATGCCGATGATATCATCGATTATGCCGAAACAGCTATTTTTGAAATTACAGAAAATAAATCTCAGCAGGCTTTCTACCCCATTAGCAAGCTCATTATGGGCAGCATGGACACCCTGGAAGAAAATCAGGGAAATCGCCGCCTCGTAACCGGAGTCCCGACAGGATTCAGCCGTCTGGACAACCTGACCTCAGGGTTTCAGAACTCCGACCTCATCATCCTGGCTGCGCGACCCAGCATGGGTAAAACCGCACTGGCACTGAACATCGCCCGAAATGCCGCGGTGGATGCCAACATACCAGTAGCCGTATTTTCGCTGGAAATGTCCAAAGAGCAGCTGTCGTTAAGGATGCTTTGTTCGGAGGCACGTATCGATTCTTCCCGCATAAGGAGCGGCTTTTTCAGCATGGAGGATTGGCATCGGCTAACCGACGCCGCCAGCATTCTTTCTGACGCTCCCATCTATATCGACGATTCTGCCAGCCTGACGGCCATGGAAATACGTGCCAAAGCCCGACGGCTCAAAATGGACAACAATATCGGCTTAGTCGTTATCGACTATTTGCAGCTTATGCAGGGGCGCGCAAGTGCCGAACGGAGGGACATAGAAATTTCCGAGATTTCCAGATCCTTGAAAGCCCTGGCCAAAGAACTGGACTTGCCGGTTCTGGCCCTATCACAGCTCAATCGGATGCTCGAACAACGCAATGATAAAAGACCCCGGCTTTCGGATTTGAGGGAATCCGGAGCATTGGAACAGGATGCGGACGTTGTTGCCTTCATATACAGGGACGAAGTATACAACAAAGAAGAAGATAACCCCAATAAAGGGGTTGCCGAAATCCTGCTGTCCAAACAGCGCAACGGTCCCACAGGGGATATATTTTTAACATTTCTAAATTCCTATACGCGGTTTGAAGATTTGGCGTCTGAGGAAGTTATGGCCAGAGGTTAATTAGCACTCCTTAATACGCTATGTTCATATTTTGATGGTGCAATAGGATTTAGCGTAAAATAAAGCTACTTTAAGAAATGCCTAAAATGCACTAAAATGCCTAAAGTGCCTAAAATTGTGGTGTCGCTGCGCTCCGTCTTTCTTATATCGGTCGCTGTCTGGAGGATGGGAAGCCATAAATAAGCAAAACTTTTTATAACCTACCTTACCCTTCTAATTTAATTAAATCGATATTCTGCGGTTCGCTTTTAATGTAGTTTTATACAAGATGTCAGAACTATGAGGTCGCATCCGAACAGGGTCAACGAAGCAAGATAACCCTGAACGGTGAACCCTGAACCTGTGAACGGCTATGTTCTATTCCTGCAGCTCGACGGAATTGCTCAGGGTCCCGATACCTTCCAAGGTTACATTGACGGTGTCGCCGGGCATGAGATAAACCGGGGGCTTGCGTGTGAATCCCACACCGCTGGGTGTTCCGGTAAGAATCACCGTACCGGGCAGCAGGGTTGTACCGGTTGAAAGAAAGGAAATTAATTCGGCCACGGGAAAAATCATGTCTCCGGTGTTAGCGTCCTGCATAACCTGCCCATTGAGCTCACAGATCAAATGGAGGTTCTGGGGGTCTTGAAGCTCATCGGTTGTAACCAGCTCCGGTCCCAGAGGGCAGAAGGTGTCAAAACTTTTGCCCCGCACCCACTGGCCGGAGCCCCGGCGTCCTTGCCACCGTCTGGCCGAAACGTCATTGGCCGCCGTGTAACCGAGCACAAAACCCATGGCCTCGGCCGTACTTACATCCTTGGCTGCCTTGCCGATGACCACCGCCAGCTCAGCCTCATAATCCACCTCAGGCGGCGCCATACAGGAGGGGTGCAATAGGATGGGATCATGGGGATTGGTAATCGAGGCCGGATTTTTCATAAACACCACCGGATACTTCGGTGCCTCCATTCCGGTCTCTTTGGCATGTTGATGATAGTTGAGGCCGATGCCGAAAATAACCGGGGGTAGCACCGGTGCCAGCAGCTTTTTCACACGGCCAATTGTATCGGTTTCCTTAAAACCGGTGATAAGATCCCCTTCCAGTAGCTCGGCTTCGCCGTTCCCGTAATTTTGGCCGTAACGCTGATGACCCGCTTCATCAATAAACCTTACAATACGCATTCGTCATCCTTTCACCTCCGCTGTGGTCATTCCGAATGAAGAACTTTCAGCTTGGCGTCGATCAGCTGGCCCTGTGAGAGGCGCAGCAGATTTTTAAGTTTGTTCATCAGATAGTGTTCGTACTTGTCCATTTTCCCGTCGACATAAACCATCCGCCACATAGTTTCAATAATTTCGATTTTTTCGTCTATTGAATAATTTTTATTGATCAACCTGGCAAACTGCCAGAGGTCGACGCTTTCTGCCAGTTCCTTATCGGCCTCTGCGACCAGCGCGTCGGCATGTTCCCGGTCTAATCCGTATTTTTCCTTCATAATTGAAAGAATTGTGTCCATCTCCTCTTCGGTAAACTTTTCGTCTATGCGTGCCATTTCCAGAAAGAGGGCACAGGTTGCGATTCGTACATCGTGCTCCGGATCGCGACCCGAATCCACAGCGCCGCCGGCTGCAGGCTGGTTGAAAAATCGTTTTAGGCTGTCAAGCATTCGAAACTCTCCTTTTTTAGGGCTAAAGATTGTCGGCTTTAAAAATATGGATGCAGAGTATTACCAGGCGGGTGTGATGTTGAGTTTGGTGGCTCCGGCATCAGCGGTCAATCCGCGGGACGAAACCAGAATGTACAAAAACTATACACAAAGACACCTCTAACCGGCTGTTTCTTGATCAGCGTTTTGAACCACGGATCGTCATAAGACGCCTGTAAGGCGTTTATCAGCCAGCGGATTTTTTCGGGAGGCATTTCTTTTTTTTGTGCCAGAGACTTGGCTTTGTTGATGACCGCCTGTTTCGAATACTGGGCCGCTGCCACGGATGTTGAGAAACCAAAACCCATAAAAAGCAACACCAACCATGTCGTCAAGCGTCTGTGCATATTTATCTCCTTTGTTGAATAAATAAATATCGAAGGCCGATTTAATTGTCAACGGTCATTTTTCCGGGGGCCTGCTGTCTCAACCTGAAAGAAAACAGCAGCGCTTGACTTGGCGAACCGCAACATTATTTTTAATTTTGACTTAGATCATGTATTCGTGATTGCGCCCGGGTTAAAAAAAATAGCAGGCAGATACAGCCGGGGATGATGTCATCAGGACAGATTGTTGATGGCGGCGATTTTAATCCCGAAAATTAGCAAAATAAATGAGGAAAATGCGATGGCTCAAAAACAGGAACTTCAAAAAAAACTGGAAGAGATCGACAAACAGATTCAGGAAACTGAAAAACAGCTTCCGGCCCATTCGGTCAAACCGCCGATCATGCAAGAGCTATTTGAACTGGAGGATCAGCGGGAGGCCATTGTGGCCCAATTGAAAGAACTTGAGGCCAAGTAAGACGGCACTGAAGCTTGACCGTCTGCGAAATTATTCCCATGGAAGTATTCGATCATACATATAGAGATCATCTGGCCGGGCTCCGGCAAATCGACCTTGCGGACAGAGCCCATGCACGGGGACTTGAATTGCGATCCGATAAAATTGTCATCCCCTTCTTCGGTCGGCCGCATCTAATTTCAAAGCAGGGCATTGTTGATTCTGATGGGAAGGCGCCGACGCCCGCCGTGGCGACGGTGCTTTTGACCTATGTGCTTCGAAATGAAGTTATCCCGCCGGCCAATCCCGAAAAAATGACTTTCAGGGATTTTAAAGGTGCCGGTCCCCTGGTGGTCAGTTTTGCCAACAACACCAACCATCTGATTGCCAGCACCTTTGCCGGTCGGCTGGATGCGCTTGAATCAGCCTGCAAGGGGCTTGGGGGCCAACCCGTCGTGGATGCCGTTTCCACAGATCTGTCTGTGAAATTCCAGGCCCTGCCGGGAGTGCCTCAATACCTGAGTTTTAATGATCGGGATGACGATTTCCCGGCTCAGTGCAATCTTTTTTTTCAGCAATCAGCAGAGCGTTATCTGAACCTCAAAAGCCTGTTTGTATTAGGTACTTATCTGGCCGGCCACCTGATAAAAAGCCCTGAAAAACCCGCATAACTTGCATTTCGCAAATGCAAGTTGCAAATTGCCAAGGCTTGCAGGGTTGTCCTTTTGACAGACTTTCCGCAGCTGAATCCTAATTATCTGACTTTAATGCACATATGAAATAATTCTAAAATTGGTCTTTTTTGGAATGCTCTTTGCAGACTAAATAAGCAACGTTTACTTGTCACCCAATCTAAGACTAAATAAAAAACCACGTGACGGCCTTGCGCCTCCAGCGGTTATACTTTAAATGAGAGTTTGCGGTGACAGTATAGTGGTTTCTCGGATGCGCGTGCATCTCAAGCAAAAACGGCATATCGGGGATCACAGTCAGTTAACGGAACCGAGGGGTAAACTGGTTAAATTTTCAACCTAACTTCCTTTCAGGGGGAGGTTCTCAGGAACCTCCCCCCTTCTTATCCCAGGCGGCCTTAGGCCCAATGGCCGTGTTGCCCTGCGAAGCTGGATTCAACGTCGATTTTATTATAGGGTCGGCGGCGTGGTCCATGACTGATCAGGATTCGGTGTTACCGTCTGTATCCGGTTTGCGGCGGAATAATTTTTCAAACCGTTTTTTTTGCCTGTTGCGGAAATTTTCAAGTTCCCGCAGCAAAGGCAGGCCGGCACAAGCGGATTCAGATATCCGCCCCAGTGAATTTTCCAGGTCATTTAAAAATTTCTGTCCTTTTTTAACATACGTGTCTCCGGCACCTCCCACTTCCATTCGCATACACACGTCATATAGTCCGTAATAGGCATCATTGAAGTATAAGAGTTCTTTGGCACAGGCAGGCCCGTAGGTTTTGCAAAGTACTTTCCATAGCGCCAGCTCCGGTTGGTAGCCGGAGGTGTTCCATTCATAATCGGCAACCGTTGCATATTTGGCCTTGAAGATTTCCCGGTAGGCATTGCCGTTTGTGTAAATGCGCCCACCGTCGCTGAATTTTTGAAAATTAGGCGGGCGATAGGTATCAAACGGTTCGAAAAGGTTGCACATCCTCACCTTTCCCGGGTAATAGGTGGTATACCCCCCGTAGCGCTTTGTTTCGAGGTTTCGGGCATACAGGGTATTGTCCCAGATCATCGGCCATCTGCCGATAAGCGCCCGGTAGCGGTAAAGATCGGCCATATCAATGGACAGAGATCTTATGGTCGGGCCGGTCCATATAATCGCAACCTCCGGGGGGATCTGAAATGTCAGCTCTTTAAAATATAACTCCGCTTTTCCCTGACCGCGATCAATATGTTCATTGGCATACCACGGCGGGCAAAATTCCAGTCGTGTTCCCGGATAATCAACGTCCAACCACTGCTTCAGGTTATTGATGACATAGGCCTGAGCATTTTGCAGATTAATGAAGCGTCTTTTATCTTCCGCCGTATACAGCGAATAATTTTGTCGATTATTCCCGCTGTGCGGCACAAAATCATCGGCCAGGAGCATAACGGTATCTGCGCCGGCCTCTAAACCGATTTTTAGGAAATCTTTAAGCAAATTGAAACTCTCCGGGCTGCTGTGGGTCCAGGCATATCTTAATTGCTGACTGAGGTTTTCGGCCGCTGCTTCAAAGGGAAAATGAGAATAAGGGTTTGCCATAACAGCAAGGCTCATCACGCCGCTTTTTTTGCATATTTTACCGGCTTCTTCTACACCCTCTCGATATAAGGCATCCGGCTGATACCAATCTTTATTCTGCGGTCTATAGGCAACATACATTTTATTTAATTTGTAAAGACTCATGGCCTCGATATTTTCAAGGTCATTTTTTAACTCTTCGGCATTTTTCCACTTTTTAAATGCCAGGGCCCGGCCGAGAAAATCCGGATAATCGATGACGGTGGCATCGTGATAGACAAAGCGGTCTTTTTCAAAAAGCTGCAAGGCCGTGGCGGCGGCATAGTAGTTTGCCACCGGTGTTTGTCCCATCAAAAAAACAATATGACTACCGCCGATCTGTACGGTCTTTATGATATATCCCTGTTGTTGGTCGCGGATGGCATTCAGGGGAAGGTCGGGCTTAATCTGACGATAAATTTGGTTTTTACCGATACTGAAAATCAGTCTGGCGCCCAGAATTTTTTTGATGGGAAAATCGTTTCGCACGACCCGGGCCCTCAAGGCCTCATGTTTTTTCGCGGTTAATACCTTGTTGAGCATGCCGTCGATTTTTTTTTGCAATACCCTGGCAGCCGTCCGCTCTGCCGGCTCAGGATTTTTGGGAAGAACGATCACCGGAAGATCCGAAGCTGAATAATGGTCCTCGTAGTAAACCACGTCATTTAGCTGTTGAAAGCTTTGGGGTGTCGGTATGATGCTTTCCTTTAGCGTTAATTTCCTGTCAAAATACGGCCTGAATCGCTCCAGGGCCGTAAAATTCCATTTCGAGTAGCGATAGTCGATATCGTCTACCCACATCGTCCCTGTGCCTTTTAAGCCCAGAAACAACCGGACGTAGCGGGTGTTGTCGGGGATATCACCCTCCGAGAACGGATAATTATAGGATCGTCCGTGCACCCTTGCCCATGGGAAATCATCTATGGTCCAGTAATTGGAAAAAGAATAGCTTTTGTCTGAGTTGTCTATCAAACTGTTGCTGACCGGATTCATGGCGTCCGGATCAATCGGACGCTTATTTCCATCAAAAAATAAAACTTTTATCACCACAGCATCGTAGAGCTTAACTCCCAGCCGGTGTTTATGGCTGACAATATCCTTCAATCGAACATGGTAGCTAAAATTGTAGTTTCCTGGAATCACGGGCAGAAAATCACTGAGAACGCCTTCGGCTTCGTCCCGTTCACCCGCCTTATGTCTGGTAATTTTAACGGCCTGGCTGCCGGAGTTTACCTCCCGCCCGGCGGTGTCGCCTGATTTTTGGCCGGTCCATTGAACATGGGCTCCAACCGTTTCCCAGCCCGGGAGTACGGGGTTGTCTGCCGCTTTACTTGCATCCTGACGGCCGTCTTCAAAAGACGGGTTGACGACAAGATTACCCTTTGCGAACTGGGCCTGCCGCAGATCATGAGGAATGCTCAAAGGGTCGGAACTGGACCATCCCTCTGAGACGTATTTTTCACCGGTTTTCTCAACAACGGCACATGCATTCAAAACGAGGACGCAGCAGAAAAAAGACAACAGAATTGGTTTCATTATCAGCACTCGACTCTTTTTTACTGGTTTATGTCAGATTTCTTTTAGCTTATCACACAATATAAAAAAACGATATCAGCGGTTCGGGACATATCGGAAAAGAGCCTGCCCCTTGCTATACAGCGAATACGATCTTACTTTCTAATTATAAAATATACTTTAGAGGGAGGAACCCATGCCCATATATGAATATACCTGTGATCACTGCAACTATAAATTTGATAAGCTGGTGACATCCGGCAATTCCCGGGTCACGTGCCCGCTGTGCCAGGGCAAAGTTAAAAAGTTGATGTCCGCCTTTTCAGTCGGTGCGTCTCACCCCGCCGTCGGCGGTATGCCGGATATAGCGGGCCCTAAGATGTGTACCAATTGCGGTCCGTCACCCACCGGCTTTGATAGAAATTAAAACGGCCCGTGGCAGGCATCAGAGCGTCACTTCTTCCCGGAATGCGAATCGAATTTGATTGTCCAGGTAGTAGACAAGAGTGGGGATAAAGCGGTAGAGTTTGACACCAAAGCGCTGGGCGAAGGTGTCCAGATCCAGAGAAATATTTTCTTTAAAAAACTCTTTGGTAAAGGGGTACTTTTTGAGGTAGGCCCGCAGCACCTGGATCGCATCCAGGCCGGGGTTTACCACCCGGATCCTTCCGGCCATCTGAAGGCCTCTGATCTCCTTCCAGGTTGAAGCCGCGGCATGCATCGAAGCAGACGCGCGGCCGCTTTTAAGGGCCTCTGTTATGTGTCTCGAATTCGGACTGGACAAAAAATAAAAGGACGACTTTAAAAAGACATAATAGACCGGGGCCGCCCAGGCCGTGTCGCCTTCGGCGGTAGCCAGGGTCAGGGTGTTTTGTTCGGCCACCAGATGCCGGGCCAGTTCGTTTAGCTCCTGGCGGGTTGGCGTTTTATTTGTATCACTTGTCTGTGGCATGATTTTTTATAGGTTCAGGGTTCAAGGTTCAAAGGTTCAGGGTTTAGCAGGGCAGAGGAACTTGGTCAAATATGACCTCCATCGTCCTCATGCTTGTTAATTTGAATCTCATCGAAAACTTGAGCAAGGACAAAGATAGACTGGAAGCTCAGCAGTTAACCTTTGAACCTCTGAACGCTGAACCCAGAACCCCAATGCCCATCGGGCACCTAATATCACCACCACAATACCAGAAAGTGAGTACCGATACAACTGCGCCCAATGTTTTTGACACAAACTAATAAGATTGACATTGCAGGGGTAACAGGACTAAACAAATGCACCGGCAATAACAGACCCGGCAAAATGATGATGGGGTCGATATTTGTAATTGAAGACAAGATTAAAATTTCTGTTTCTGGAGCCTTTTTTTGGCGGGTCACATCGTGAATTCGCTCAAGGTCTGGTTGCGCATTCAAGACACAGCATCGATCTTTTAACACTTCCCGCCCGGTTCTGGAAGTGGCGCATGCGGGGGGCGGCCCTCTATTTTATTGAAAAGGCCCCTGCGCTTAAAAGCTACGACGGCTTGATTACAACCGACCTGATGAGTCTGTCTGATTTCAAAGCGCTGTCAAAAGGCGACTGTCCCCCGGCACTGGTGTATTTTCACGAGAATCAGCTTACCTATCCTCTGGCCCCCGGCGAGCACACCGACTATCAATTCGGCTTTACGGATATAACCACCGCCCTGGCCGCGGACAGGATTATTTTCAATTCTCGGACCCATCGCCATGCATTTTTTGAGGGTCTTCCGGGATTCTTAAAAATGATGCCCGAATACCGGCCCCGTTGGGTGGTGGATGAGATCCGCGCCAAGGCCGGTGTCCTGTATCCGGGATGCCGTTTTGCTGCCGGGAGTGTATCCCTCCAGGATATCGCACCGGAGTCACCTCCCCTGATCATATGGAATCATCGCTGGGAGTTTGACAAAAATCCGGAAGCATTTTTTGATGCTCTGGATGCGGTGCTGGAAAACGGGGCGGAATTTCGCCTGGCACTGCTGGGCGAGAATTTCCAGGCCGTGCCCAAGGCTTTTATTCGGGCCCGCAGTCGTTACGGCCGCCGAATCGTGCAGTGCGGGTACGTTGAATCAAGGGAAGAATATATTAAATGGCTGCAGCGGGGTTCCATCGTTATCAGCACTGCCGCGCAGGAGAACTTCGGAATTTCAGTGGTAGAGGCGGTCCGTTGCGGTTGTATTCCCCTGTTGCCGGCAAGGCTTGCCTATCCTGAGATTATACCGGATGATTTCCATTCCCGGGTGTTGTACCGCGATAAAAAGGATCTGGTTCAAAAACTCTCCCGGTTAATCCAGGATTATCCGGAATTCCAGGATATTCGCAGCAGGCTTTCTCAGGCCATGGGTCGATTTGCCTGGGAGAATCTTATTGACCGGTACGATGAGGAACTTGAAAAACTTGTGCCTTAATTTTATCGATGTGCCGCATGTGATTGTCGAAGTGAACATCGATAAAACGCAGGGTTTCGGCCATGTCCAGCGGACCGGCGAAAGGGTGACGGTATACCAGGTCATCCGCTTTTTCAGAATTAATTGCAATTTTTTATTTTTCCAGGGCCGTGAACCCGGATCGCGCCACTTCAATGATTTTTTCCCGCCCGATTTCCGCCATAAAATTATCTATCATCAGGGATGTCCCTGCCACCTGGGCGACTATCACCTCATGATTCTGGCGATCGAGAATTTCAAAGTTATAGTTTTGACCCAGC
>JAIVWA010000004.1:0-22320 GCA_049190255.1 Gammaproteobacteria bacterium
CAATGTGTGCCATGTCGACCAGTAGATAGGCTGAAACACTTTTGGCAATGTCAGACATTTTTTTGTAATCAATCAGCCGGGGGTAGGAACTGGCACCGGCAATGATCATGCGCGGCCTGAAGGTCTCTGCCGCTTCCCGCACCTCATCGTAGTCGATTCGCTCGGTCCGGGCATCTAATCCGTAATGCCGAAAGTGAAAGCATTTGCTGGTGATAGAAGACGGGTCGCCGTGGGAGAGATGGCCGCCATGGGATAACTTCATAGAAAGGATTCTATCACCGACATCAAGAACCGAGAAATAAACCGCCAAATTGGCCGAAACCCCGCTGTGGGGTTGAAGATTGGCATGATCGGCATCGAACAACCGCTCAGCTCTGGAGATTGCCAGGCTTTCAAGTTCATCCACATGTACACAACCGGCATGAAAGCGACGGCCCGGATAGCCTTCCGCGGCCTTGGTGCTGAAAATGGACCCCTGAGCCTCGAGAACGGATCGGGGGGCATGATTTTCAGCGGCTATCAGGTCCAGGGTATTTTCAATTCTCGCTTCTTCCTGCTGAATGATCTTGGCAACTTCAGGATCATCGTTCGGTAAATAGTGCATTAATCTGATCTCCTATACAAAAGACAATGGATGATTCATATAATGGAGACAAGGATTTGTAAATAAAAATGGGGTGGCCGTTTAGGCCACCCCATCAAAGAGAGTTGGTGAATGAGCGTTTTTCGCTCATTTATGGAATTAGCCAAAGGCATGCCCCGTTCTCACGCCCACCTTTTTAAGAATGACGGCCAAGGGGCAAAATCCTGTTTTTTGATTATTCTAAAAGAGAAAAAATTGTGTTTTGCAGATAAGAACCAATAGATGCAAAGAGGTTACAAAAAAAGCTAAAGAATCCTTGCCCAAAGGACCAGGTTTTCAGGGTTTGAATAAAGATGGCCTCAGCCTTGCCCGGTCTTGGCATAGTGATTAAGGTACTGGCAGATGGTTTGAAAAGGAGACAATTGCTATGCAAAAGAAGCTGACAGCATTGGGGATAATTTTAGCGGTAACTTTTTTGGCCTTTATTTTATTGTCCCCCAGTGCACAATCCGACCAGCAATTTACAGCGGTTTCCCCAAAAGAAGCTTCCGCTTTAATTGAAAAGAACGAGGGAAATTCCGATTTTGTCATTCTTGATATCAGAACGCCGGGAGAGTATCAAAGCGGACATATAGAAAATTCGATCATGATCGATTTCTATTCGAAAACATTTGCGGAGGAAGTAAACCGCCTGGATAAAGGAAAAACATATTTAATCCATTGCCGCAGCGGAAACCGATCAACACGCTCGATGGAGCTGTTTAAAAAACTGCAGTTTCAAAAAATATTCCACCTGTCATCGGGCATCAACGGCTGGAACTCAGAAGGACTGCCGTTGGTAAAATAGAATCTCAATTGAAAGTTATTCGTTATTGGCTATTGGTATTATTTGGGAAAATCCAATGAAAAAGATTTTCTATGCAAGTATTGTGCTATCAGGTGTCGGTTTGATTTTGCTGTCGGGGGGATCCAGCGTGCTGGATTCGCATCCCACGCTCGGAATACAATCGGCATTGGCAAACTCTCAATACGGTATCCTTGGCCGGCAGGCTCCCGAGCTGGAGCTGAACACCTGGATTGATGGAAATGGCAAGCCGATGGATCCGGTCACATTAAGCGATTACCGGGGTAAAGTGATTTATCTGTATTTTTTTCAGGACTGGTGACCGGGATGCCGCAGGGTGGGGTTCCCAACTCTTCAAAAGGTAACACAGGCTTTTAAAAACGAAAATCAGGTCATATTCCTGGCCGTGCAAACGGTATTTGAAGGCTATGATTTCAACTCGCAGGACAAACTGCGTAAAAACCAGCTGGAATGGGGCTTGAAAATCCCCATGGCCCATGCCGCCGGAAATCCACAGACCCATGGAATTCCGGCGATCATGAGCAAATACCGCTCCGGTGGCACGCCCTGGACCGTTTTAATCGACCCAAAAGGAAGCGTCGTCTACAACCATTTTCACATTCAACCGCCCCAGGCTATTGCCATGATTGAGCAGCTGCTGTCAAAAGACAGATGACAGAGGACAGATGTCAGAAAACAGATACCCGATGACAGTTGACTAAATGCAGAAGACAGAATTCAGAAGTCGGAGCTATGGTTAACAAGAAACCATAATATTAAGATGAGTCGCATTGCCGATTAGGGATTGAAATCAGATATATTCCTTTTAAAAATCTGAAATCCCTGGCCCAGACCTGTTTTATAATGATCGTCTCTAAAGACTACCACTCTTTAAGCGTTCCGCTTTGGTGCCATTTAATGTAGGCCGTCGCGCCAGGGCGGGCCGCATTCCGAAATCCGCAATCAATCATCCCCAACTTCAGGTCCAAACGGTTTGAAAACTATCAGCAGCTGCGGCAACAGGGTCAGGGCGGCAAGTAAGGCAATCAGCATGGCCAATCCGGTCAGCAGACCGAAATAAATAGTGGGAAGAAAACTGGAAAAAGCCAGAATGGAAAAACCGATGATGATCGTCACCGACGTATAATACATGGCATAGCCGATGCTGCCGTGACAGTGATGCATGGTCTTTGTATAATCCCGGTAGACTGTAAATTCATTTTTAAATCGGTAGATATAGTGGATGGTGTTGTCGACGGCAATTCCGATACTGATGGCCGCGATGGTGATGGTCATCATATCCAAGGGAATATTGACCCATCCCATGAACCCCAGAACGGCGCCAATGGCCAGCAAATTGGGTGCAATGGCAATCACGGCAATTTTCAGAGATTTAAAAAGGATCAAAAACATGCCCATCAGGGCCAGCACAGCGACTCCCAGCGTCAGGATCTGGGTCTCAAACAGGCTCTGCAGCATATTGTTATAGAGCACCAGCAATCCGGCTAAATGCACATTTTCTTCTTTTAAGCCCAGTTTGCTGATCAGATCATGACGGATTTTTTTCAGCAAGGCATCCCGCTGTAATGATTTTTCCGAGTCCTTGATCCGAACGCTGAACCGAAGCTGATTATGCTTTACCGACACATAAGGTTTTAACACCATCTCTCTAAACCGCTCGGGCAATTCACCGTAAAGCAAAGCAAGTTGAAAATTATCCAGCGGTTTGCCATGGTTTAACTTTTCAGAAATCTTCAACATGGTTCCGAGCGACAGGACCTTTCCGATTTCCGGCAGGCTTTCCAGATAATCGTGGATTTTAGTGACCAGTGCCATCTTGTCGGAAGTAAACCAGTATTTCTCGCCCTTTTCTTTTTTATCAAACTCGTCAAACTCATCAAATTCGTCATCACCTTTTGCATCAGCACCGGGTTCTCCAGTTGGCGCCGCTACTTCGGTGACATCAATTTCGACAATCACATCCAGCGGGGTGGTGCCGCCCAGATTCTGATCGATGACTTTCATGCCCTGATAGATCTCGGTGGTTTCCTTGAAATAGTCAATAAAGCTGTTTTCAACTACCAGTCTGGAAATGCCAACGGCACTGATGATAAAGATGGCGCCGCTGAGAACCAGTATCATAATGCCGTGATTTTCGGTAAATCCGGCCAAAAACGATGTCAGGGAGTACTTCGATTTTCTTCGGGTCTTCGGTATCTTTTTTGTCACCAGCATCAACCCGGCCGGAAATAGCAGAAAGGTCACCACGAGCGAGACGACGATACCGGCAATCATCATCCAGCCGAAGGTCCTGACGGGCAGAATATTGCATAGCAGCAGCGAACCAAAACCGGCCATGGTCGTCAGGGCGGCAAACAGACAGGGCGTGACCATTAACCGGATGGTATCTGAAATAAGTTCACGATGTTCGGCATCCGGCTGATTTAAGGCCAGGCCCCGGTAACGAACAATCAAATGAATCGTAATTGCCATGGTGATAATCAGCTGCAGAGAAATGAAGTTGGACGATATGACCGTGACCTGCCAGCCAAACATTCCCAGCAGCCCCATCATGGAGAGAGCGGAAAAAGCGCAGCAGAGAATCGGCAATATCACCCAGCGCTTATTTTTAAATATTAAGCCTAACGCAACAATCAGAAAAAGAAGGACCCCCAGTCCGAATACTTTCAGATCGTTTTTGATGAAGCTGATCAGATCGTCGGCGATCATGCTGATGCCGCCCAAAAAGAGCTGGGCCTCCTGACGGTGGCCATCCATAATCGCACGGATTTTGGCAATATCCTGATGCCGGGTCCTTTTTCGTTCATCCCGGCTCTCATGCAATTCTGCATAAATTTGTTTGAATTCGGCAATCTCTGCGGATGTCAGAGGCCCGGCGATCTGTTGGGCCAGAATGCGGTCGCGGCGGGCAATTAGGTTATTATATATTCTGTCGGTCCAGAAATTAATCTGGAGGGCGGTGGTTTTGAGATCGGGACTGATCAACAGGTTCTGATAAAGCGGGCTGTTTTTGAGCTCGACTCTGACCAATTTGCGATCGACTGTTGGCGATTCCAGGGTCTGAATGTGGGTGGCCAACTTTTTCACCGGCACAGGCGGACTCTCCAGCAGCGGAATGTCCAGAATGGAGACGACGGATGCCACGGATTTTAACTGGTCTAATTCATTCCTCAAACGGGTCAGATCAGCCAATGCCCTATCCGAAAACAAATCGTGTTTGGGGGCATAGGTCATCACCAGATAATCATAGCCGCCATAGCGGGATTTGATAATCCGTGAGTATCGCAAGTCTTCATCGGTCTCAATAAGCAGGGTTTCGGCGGAAGCGTCCAGTTTAAAATCTCTGGCTTTATAACCAAGAAAAGAGATGGCCACTAAAATACAGAGGATGACGAGTCGCGGATACCTGAGGATGAGTTTGTCATAAAAACTTGTGAGCAGAGTATGTCTTTTGGTCATAGGGTTAGCTTGGACACACGAATTGAGGCTTGCAAATCAGTTCTGTTTATCAGCAGGCTTTTCCATCTTCGCCAGCAGGTCGTCAATCGTCCCGTTCTGCAGGATCTCGCCAAATTGAGATCTATAACTACGAATAATGCTGACACCCTGGATTTCTAAATCATAGACCTTCCAGTCATTGCCTGGTTTGTAAAGTTTGTATAGTATGGAGGTTCTGCGGTCTTTTGAGATCAATTGAGTTGGGATGTGAACTTTTTTCTTAACCTGAGCGGGCGGCTCAAAAATGAGCTTCTCATCGGTATAAAGGGTCAGTTTATCCAGATAGGACGTTTTTAAAAGGTTGATAAAGAGTTGGGTAAATTTCTCTTTTTTCTCCCGGGCCAGGTTGGGCCAATGCTTTTTCCCTAAAGTCAGTTTGGCCATCAGCACAAAGTCAAACATCGGCGAGACGATTTCATTGATCTCCTTTTTCTTGGCCTCCTGATCGAGATCCTTTTTTTGCAATACCGCAAATACGGCATCAAGCTTTCCTTTTACTGTTTCTTCGGCATCACGTTTATCGTCGGCCATAACAACCTGGCACAAGAAAAGCAAACATAAAACAGTATACCAGATTCGAATCATAATTAGCTCCCGGTCTGCTGCTGGCGTTACTAATATGGCAATAATTATTTAGACATGGTTTGTTACGTTTCAAGTGAAGTATTCACCGCAGAGCTCGCCGAGAACGCAGAGAATAAGCATATCTTTATAGTGCCCTTGTAAATTTTGCCTCTGCGTGCTCTGCGATCTCGAGCGTAGCGGGCGGTGAACGTATTTCTAAACAATAATGAACTCCTTGGTAAAGTCTCGAAGTTTCAGCGCTTTGTTCTCATATATATAATAGAATCAAAAGTATATATAAGTCAATCAGCACTAGTGTCAAGTCGATGATTAAACCACATCATACAGAACTGCCAAAAATCTCCCCAAAATATCGTACCTGATAATGATTTTCACTCAAGTTTAGACACGATTGGCCGATAAAAATTGTAATCAATCTTCTAAAACGTAGCTTTTTGAAACTTTTGACCCAATTACCTTCATAGAATTTTAGTTAGTTATAACCATTTTTATTCATATATCGGAGTTGGCATCTTTAATGCTCAGGAACTGTTAGGATGGATATTGCAACTATTATAGGTCTGGTGGGCGGGACGGTCCTGGTAATTCTTGCCATCGCTACCGGCGGAGATGTGTCAATTTTTCTCAATATTCCGGGATTGCTCATCGTCGTCGGGGGAACTGTTGCCACCAGCTTTATCAAATTCACCATGGCCGATGTCATCAATTCGGTCAGCGTAGCCATGAAGGCCTTTATGGTTAAAATTTATCCACCGGAAGAAATCATGGAAAAAATGGTTTCCGTCGCGAAAATTGCCAAAGAAAGGGGGCTGATGGCACTGGAAGACGAAGCACCGGATGACCCCTTCGCCGCCAAAGCCTTCCAGTTTCTGGCGGATGGTTTCGACGAAAACCAGATTAAGGAACTGCTGAATAAAGATATTAATCTGACTATTCAGCGCCACATCACCGGACAAAAGGTGTTCAAAGGCATGGGCGGATCGGCGCCTGCTTTCGGGATGATCGGCACCCTCATAGGACTGGTTCAAATGCTGGCCAATATGGCCCATCCCCAGGACATCGGTCCGGCCATGGCGGTCGCCCTTTTGACCACACTTTATGGGGCGCTGATTGCCAACCTGGTTTGCCTGCCCCTGGCAGACAAACTCGCCTTAAGAAGTCAGCAGGAACAGATCACAAAAAACCTGATTCTTGATGCCGCGCTGGGCATTGCCCGTGGCTTATCCGGAATGGTGTTCCAGGAGACGCTGAAAATCCATCTCTCGCCCAAAGATCGTTTGAAAGTCGTGCCCAAAAAAGCAACAAGCGGAGTTAGCGCATCGTGAGTGAAGAACTCCAACCTCCCAAAGAGGAAGTGGAAGAGGGTGCTCCCATGTGGGTGGTAACCTTCGGGGATTTAATGACTCTGCTGATGTGCTTTTTTGTTCTCTTGCTGTCTTTTTCCGAAATGGACCGCCAAAAATACAAAATGGTTTCGGGCTCAATGAAGAATGCCTTCGGAATTCAACGTAAAAAACCGGTCTTCCAATCCCCCAAAGGCTCAAAAATGATTGCCAAAGAATTCGATCAGGCAGTTCTTTTAACTAAAATCGAAGAAGTTATTAAACCGATTATTAATGAACTGATAAGTGAATACGAAGAGTTTAAAGGATTGGTGGAAGTAGAGTCCGCCGAAAATCAGCTCACCATCCGCATGATGGGCGAAGCCACCTTTGACACCGGCAGAGCCGACTTGCGATCGGAATTTATACCCCTGCTGCGCAAAATTGGAGAAGTCTTGGGTAAAACCAAGGCCGAGATCATTATTGCCGGCCATACGGACAATGTCCCCCTGAGCAGCGGTCCGTTCGGCTCCAACCTTGGATTGTCCATGGCCCGGGCCGGATCGGTTGCTGAATTTTTACTCAGCAAAAAAAACATTGATCCGAGAAAATTATCAACCATGGGCTTTGGTGAATATCGCCCGCTGGCTTCCAACGATACGGCCGAGGGACGCCGCAAAAATCGGCGTGTCGAAATAATTGTGACCATGTAACGTGATGCCCACAAGATATCTTATACCCGCCATTGTTTTTGTCATGGTTTTATCTTCAATATCCACTCTGGCCGACGTGGTGATTTTAAAAAACGGCAAAGAGTTGAGGGTTGAAAAAGCGTGGCAGGAAGATGGGCAGGTATGGATTATTTTCCACAGCATGAAGGCCAGCATTCCGCCTAGCAAAGTGGAGCGTATTGAACGCAATTCGAATAACGGAACCCGAAATTTTGACCTCAAAAAGGAAAAAAGCGCCGAATTAAAAATAATCAGCACAACACCTCCCACAGATGCCCCCCCAATTCAAACAAAGCATACCTCTCAGGCAGGCTCAACGCCTCAACCGACGCACATTAAAAAAGATCAAAGCCAAATTTTTCCGGATGAGCGATTTCGCAACCTGAGATGGGGAACCGAAATAAGCGCTCTAAAAGACTTGCAAAAAATTAAGGCTGCTGAGGGACCGGATGATATTGCCGAATATTTGCGAACAAAAAAAGATTTAAAACTCGGTGAGGTCGCGCTGAAATCAATGCATTATTCCTTCTGGCGGGATAGGCTCTATATGGTGACCCTCTGGACCCAGGGCCGCTCGAATTATACCGCCCTGCGCGACGAAGTGTTCAGGCATTTCGGCAAAGGCCGCCGCGACGACCATTCCCTCGAAAGATATCTATGGTCTGACACGCCCAACGATATGATGCTGCAATATTCCCAAGACAGTCTGCAGGGGATGTTGTGGCTGAGATCCAGCGATATAGATCGCCAATACAGATCATCGCAATTAAGTGGGCATGCATCCTATCTTAAATGGATGAAATCCAGAAACTGAACAATCCCTTTGAAATATCTATAATTTCTTTCTTTGTTCCCACCCGTTGTGACTGAAATCAACAGTCGGGTCCATCGTCGAATCTGATTCGGATAACCGCGTTGCGGATCTCCATGTCTGGCGGGTGGGTTCTCATCACCTTTCGGCCATCATCTCCAGTGTCACCCATTACCCCAAATCGCCTAATTATTCCAAAATGTCAGGCATTCCTTGACAATTAAAAGTTCCATATTAGTTTAATATTAAACTAATTAATGTTGAGGCAATAATGGGAACCAAACATCGATTCGACACCGGTGAAGCCAGAGCATTAAAAACTTATGTAAAGCTGATGCGAGCCACAGAATCTGTGACCGCAAGGGCTCACCGGCAGCTGTCTTCCTTTGGTCTGACGATCAGCCAGTTCGGTGTCCTCGAAGCCCTTTACCACCTGGGCCCGATGTCCCAAAGTGAAATCGGGCGGAAAATTCTCAGAAGCAGCGGCAACATGACGATGGTTATTGATAACCTTGAAAAGCGCAACCTGGTCAGACGTGAACGCAATCGAGCCGATCGACGCTTTTTTATTATCCATCTTACCGACGACGGAAAAAAACTGATAAGCAGCATTTTTCCTTCCCATGCCGCAGAAATCGCCAGGGCGCTGGATGTGTTGACACCTGCCGAGCAGCAAACCCTGGGGAGATTGTGCAAAAAACTGGGGCTGGAAGCGAGGCCGGAGGCGTGAAACCTTTAACCCGCGTCATTAGACTTTCGATAATTTTGCTGCCCCAAGGGGGCCACTTTTTCCGAGCGCAGGCTCGGAAAAAGCTTAGGCCTTTATGAATAGCAATTTGAATTCTTACTACAAAAAAGTAAAGGAGACTATCAAATGAGTGATCAATATCCTATTGTTTTAGATCTGGAGCCGGACACCTATTACTGGTGCAGCTGTGGCAAGACTAAAAATCAACCGTTTTGCGACGGCTCTCATGAGGGTACCAATTTCTTGCCCATCGAGTTTACCCTCACAGAAAAAAAGCAGGTGACACTGTGCAACTGCCAGCGAACCAATGATGGGCCCTGGTGCGACGGTTCTCATGAAAATATTTAAAAGCCTGATTCAAATAGGAGGAAATAACTATGAAAGTCTTAGTCGTTTTTTATTCTACCTATGGACATATATATAAAATGGCGGAAGCGGTCGCCGAGGGTGCCAAAGCAGTAGCCGGTGCGGAGGTGGAAATTCGCCGTGTGCCCGAGACCCTGCCCCAGGATGTTCTTGAAAAAATGGGGGCCGTTGAGGCCCAAAAAGCCTTTTCCCATGTTCCGGTCTGCACCGTTGAAGAGCTGGCCCAGGCCGACGCCGTTATTTTCGGAACCCCCACCCGCTTTGGCAATATGTGCGGTCAGATGCGCCAGTTTCTGGATGCCACCGGTTCTTTGTGGGCCGAAGGCGCGCTGGTGGGCAAAGTCGGCAGTGTATTTGCCAGCAGTGCCACCCAGCACGGTGGGCAGGAGTCCACCATCCTGACCTTTCATGTCACCTTGCTTCATCACGGATTTGTGGTGGTTGGTCTTCCCTACGCCTTCCAGGGACAGATGCGGATCGATGAAATTACCGGCGGCTCGCCTTACGGCGCCACAACCATTGCCGGCGGTGACGGCTCCAGAATGCCGAGCGAAAACGAACTGGCAGCCGCCCAGTTTCAGGGCAAACATGTAGCGGAAATTGCTGCCAAGCTGGTAAAATAAATACGTTGCAAGCATAAGAGCCAGTTCGACACTTGTAGTGTTAATGGAGTATTGGAGAGCTGGAGTAATGGAGTAATGGAAAAAGCGTGGAAGGCAATCTTTTACTAAAAAGAATTTACAACACTCCAGCACTCCAATACTCCATTACTCCAAAAATATGGCTTATAATAATAGAAATATTTTCTTGCTGGGTTACGGCACCTGGCAGAGAATCCCATTGGAGACGCCTATGAACACTCAACCAAGAAAAGTTATACAAATCATCAAACCCCAGACTGTCATGGAAGGTGCCGGGGTGAGGCTTAAGCGCAGTATCGCCACTGCGACCCTGGACCATCTCGATCCCTTCTTGCTGTTCGATCATTTTGGAACCGACAATCCGGATGATTATATCAAGGGGTTTCCAATGCACCCCCACCGCGGCATTGAAACCGTCACCTACATGATTAACGGGCACGTCAATCATAAAGACAGCATCGGAAATTCGGGCAGCATCGGTTCGGGAGATATCCAGTGGATGACGGCCGGAGGCGGAATCATGCATGAGGAAATGCCCCAGCCCGCTCAGGGAGAAATGGTCGGGTTCCAGCTGTGGGTGAATCTGCCTGCCCGGCTTAAAATGACAAAACCGCGCTATCAAGACATCATCTCGAACCAGATACCGGAAGTTACCCGGGAAGATGGGGTCAAAATCAGGGTAATTGCCGGCGAAGTGGACGGTGTCAGGGGCGCTATATCCGAAATTTTTGCCGATCCAGCCTACCTGGACGTTTCGATTCCTGCCGAGGGCTCATTTTCGCATCCGGTGGAAAAAGAGCACACGGCGTTTGCCTATGTTTTTGAAGGCCGGGGATTTTTTGGAACCGATGAAAATGCTCAGCAAAGTTCGGTTTCCCAACCAGGTCTTGTAGTTTTAGGCGATGGCGATTATATTCGGGTGGGTGCCGCCAACGAACCGGTTCGATTTCTTCTAATTTCGGGCAAACCCCTGAATGAACCCATCGCCAGGTACGGGCCGTTTGTCATGAACACCCAGGAAGAAATCCAGCAAGCGCTCAAAGACCTGAAAAACGGTACCTTTGTTAGGAACTGATGTCTTACCTAAATTTTGCATGAAAATTAATGAGAAGATCAAATAATATTAAACACCAGCATGTTGAGAAAATTTGAACTGTAAAGCAAAATACCGAATAAATAAAAAGGATGAGGATCGATTTTATCTCATTAATTTTCACCCTGCGGGCGAACCGGAGGCTTTCATGACCCTACGGGCCGCGCTTACAGCGCCTTTATTATTAAGGGCTCGGCATAGTACACTATGGCCTCGCCCTTAAATGCCTTGCAGATGAAAGCCTCCGACTCGTGCAAAATCCAGGTCTTTACCATTTCGAAAGGGGGCCAGAATGAGGAAACCAGTTCTAAAATTTTCCATGGTTGTTTTGCTGATTGCGGGATTGGCGGCCTGTGCCGGTACCGGCCAAGAATCTCGGGATGCGGCGCCCCGCCAGCGCATCGCCGGATCTTACGGTTTTCAATACTTTAACCGGATAGAACAGGTCCAATATACATTTAATGAGAGAAAAGGCGATAAACATGCCCGCCGATTCTGGATATGGGAACCTAAACTGGACAAGGTGACTTTTGACGGAATGGATTATAAAGACCCCATCACCTACTATCGTAAGGACCTGCAAACCAATCCTTCAAATACGCTAAAAAATATTGATGCCTGGTTTATCAATGATAACTATTGGTTTTTGTTCCCCTTTCATGTTGCCCTGGATACCCGGACAAAGGTTGAAGATGTCGGCCGGAAAAAACTTCCCATGGGGGATGGGGATGCTGCCTGTGTGGTGGTTACCTATCCGGCCCAGGGCGAAGACACACCCGGTGATGTTTATGAACTCTATCTGGATGAAAATTTCAGGCTGACCCAATGGCTTTACCGTCGGGGGGGATCTGAAACGCCTACAAGAATTTCTACCTGGGAAGATCACCGTTATTTGGGTCCGATGGTCTTCTCATTGAATCATCGCGGAGATGATGGAAATTTTCGGGTATGGTTTACCCAGGTGGGCCTTAAAATGTCCGGCGTGGATGGCTGGATTTTTATGGACTGATATAATTATTTGAGAGGTCGGGGAGTTTTTCAATTTTCGCTCTGTCCCATGCCTAGGAATCCGACAGCGATCTCCAGGGATCCCCGCGGACCAGTACCCGCCATAAAAGCTTATAATAATAAAAACTTGAAAGAAATAGCGCGCCCCCGACAGCCAGATAGATGACCGCCAGGTACTGTTTTGGAAGGGATGAGTGGCGCAGGAACAGGCCCAGAGAAATCATGACGGCGATGATCAAATAGCTTTTCCAGGCTTGGAAGGCAAAGAGGCAGCCCTTTTCTGAAAACAGCCCGATTCGCTCAATATTTTTTACGGCAATCCTGGAAAAACTGAATCGATAGGCGATCAGCGCTAAAAGCAGGCCGATTATTCCCAAAAATCCGGCCCCGTACCATACAACGGGGACGAGCCACAGGTAGGCAAGCCGGCAAAGCATCAAGCCCACTGCACTCCACAGCAAGCCGGCCAGCAAAACGAGCCAGTATCTGGATACCGCCGGTTTCAAACTATCCAACACCATGGGCTTGCCCCCTTTAGCCTTGATCTCGCGAATAAAACTCGAAAAAATGACGCATAATAAACTTCACGGTGGGTTTGTTGACGTGATAGTTTTCCCGGCCGTCGGCGAAATAGGTGAGACCAGCCAGCGGTTGATAAATGGTTGCCATTTCAAAGGCTGGAAAATAAAAGACATTTTCATGCCGCCCCACAAATTCGTCGGCCGCGGCACGCAGGGTCGACTTGGAGTTGCAGCTGGCGCTGATGACATCCCGGTCCTTCCGGAAGGTGGCCCACAGGTTTACCGGTGAGATGGTGACCAGCAGCTTGCAGGCGGAATTGTGCTGCGACATGATGGCATGAATCCGTTCCAGGTTTTCAAGATTGTCCCCGTAGCGGCTGACCTTAAACTCGTAGCGATCCATATCCCCGCCTTCGTTAACATACGGTCCCGAAGGCAGACTGATCACTGACCCGTCTTCGCGGTCCTGCCAGATTTCGGTCAGCCCGAGAGTCAAAATCAACACTTCGGCCCGCTGCAAGGCCCGTCGGGAATGCCGGCAATGCTGTTCAAAATCTTTTTCCGCCGCCTCAACGCTGTCGTACAGAATAATGCGACGATAAGGATCCTGCACTTTTTGGGACTGGGGGGCAATCCACCAGCGCAGATCGGGTTTCCAGCCCTCAAAGGTGTATTCGAATATCTGGCGCAGACAAAAAGTGTTGTACACCCTTTCCCAGGCTGCACTGGCGTGAACGGCCGCCGGATGGTCTGTTTCTTCGGTTATATAGTTGTAATTCTTCTGAATGAGCCGCCGCTTGATCTCCCGGGCAAAACAGGATCCAATGGAGGCAATCGCAGTTGATTGAGTGATTTCCAGTCCGGTCTCACGAGGCACCGGAAAACGACCATCCACCGGCGGATTGTCAAAAGATCCCGGCCAAACCTGCCAGGATTCAAACCGGTGGGCCGGATGTACGTCTGAGCGTGCCATGATAACCCCCTTAGGAATGTCGAATGTCGAATGAATAATTGTGGATTTTAATCTATTTTTATTTAAATAATTTTCTTAATCGAACTATCAGCGAAGCAATAATAACCCGAGAAGGATACAAGGTTCAATTAAATACTGCAAAATTTGAAATGAAGATTGTTAATCTAGTATAAAAAAGATGGAGCGAAGCGACAACCACCATTATTCATTCGTCATTCGAAATTCGTCATTCCATACGGTTGACAGGCCGACGGCAAACTCCTATATTGCGCTGATTAATCGATCAACTGCACTTGGAATATTACCGGATCGATGACAGATCAGGAGGATGAATGCGGATTTTATCAGTGTATTACGGGCACGATGCCAGCTGCACCCTGCTTGAGGATGGCCGGCCGGTGGTCGTGCTTGAAAAAGAACGGTTAACGCGCACCAAGCACGATCAAGGTATGATGGACCTCGACCGCATCCTGGCGGACTATGGATGGGAGCCTGAAACCATCGATATGGTTGTCATCAATCCCTGGGTCAGACCCACGCTGGATGGAAAGTGGTGGCAGTGGGAACTGCAGGGCGATACCTATCTAAAATATCCCGATTACATGCTGGACGGTTGGAAGGGTGCGCCCGAGGGGCGCTACAGTCAACATCAAATTCGGTTGTTCGACCGCTGGTATGACGGATATGCCGTCGACCACCATCTGGCACACATAGCCGGTGCGCTGTTTGCATCGCCGTTTGAGGAAGCCGGAGTATTAACCGCCGACGGCGGCGGCGATTACCGTATGTGTGCTCTGGCTTACGGCAGCGGCAACACAATCCATGAAATCGAATACGGCTGGGGCCACGAATACAAGAAAATGCAGCTTAACATCGGTTCGGTCTGGGCCTCCATCGGTGAATACAATTTCGGCATGAAACGTCTGGAAGGCGCCGGCAAACTGATGGGACTGGCCAGTTACGGCACGGCTCAGGATGAAATCGTTGCGGCCATAAAGCATTTGATGCTGTACCATCCGTTTGCCGCCTTTCCCAGTCACAAATTCGGCCGGCCGAACGGCCTGTCCCTGAAACCGGAAGAAACTTTTGCCCAGGATGTCTGCACCTCCCTGCAGAAGGCCACCACGGATTATTATCTTGAAGCCGCGCAACGTATGAAAAATTGGAAGCCGGTAAAAAATCTGGTGATGACCGGCGGGTGTTCGATGAACTGCATTGCCAACACCGCCGTTCACCAAAGCGGCCTTTTTGCGGACACCTGGGTAGCCGCCCAGCCCCATGACGGCGGCCTGAGTCTTGGGGCGGCCCTGTTTGTCTGGCATCACGTTCTGGGCCACCCGCGCAATCCCTCAGCTCTGAGCCCCTACCTGGGAACCGATGCCGGTGAGATCAGTGAGGAGTTTATTCCCGCAATTATTAATTTTCTCGAACAGGGCAACAGCGTCGGGTTGTGCTATGGCCGCGCGGAATCCGGGCCGCGGGCGCTGGGTCATCGCAGCATCCTTTTGGATCCGCGGCTGGCCGACGGCAAGGATCGCCTCAACGACCACGTCAAACAGCGCGAATGGTACCGTCCCTTTGCCCCCATGGTGCTGGGCGACTGGGGGGTGCCCAGCAAGTTTATGTCTTACATTGTCCCCACCGATGCCGAAGAAATCCCGGCCGTAACCCATGTCGACGGAACCAGCCGGCCTCAGATCGTCGGCCCGGGAGATGACCCCTTCATCGTTAAATTGCTGACCGCCTGGCAGGACAGGACCGGCTGCAACGTCCTGCTCAACACGTCATTCAACTGCCAGGAGCCCCTGGTGGACACGGTGGCGCAGGCCCGCGCCACCTGGCAGAGAACCGGCCTGGATATTTTCGTTTCTCCTGAAGGAATTGAAACTGATAAAGCGGGGAGATAACCCCCTTCGATTGCGGATTTTAGATTTCGGATTGCGGATTTATGGATGTCGCTTTGCTCCGTCTTTTTAAAAGCAGCACAGATAATCTGCTAAAATAATACAACAATCTCATCTATCGCCCATCATCATACGACCCAACATAATCAACTATTAACTATGTACTATCAAATAGTTACGTCCAGTAGTCATTACTCGCATCCATAATTCTAAACTCGGACCCCGCAACGCGCAACCCGTACCCCGCACCCCGTACCCGTATGTCATCGGTTCAATCTATTCAATCCGAAATCCGCAATCCCAAATCCGAAATCGAAAGACCCGCACCCCGCACATTTTTCCTTGACAGAATCGCCTTTTTCCATGTTAAAAGTCTCAATACGCGAAAACTGTTACGAATGCCTCTCTTACCGACATTGAAAATGGTACCCAGGCAAATTTTGACAAGCGTAGAGGAAATTAGTCCAATTTCATGTCCCAAAAAATTTTAAACCCAGATTACCGCCTTTTAGAACAAATCGAAGCTCAAGGGCCGTTTCAAGCGGCAGCATGTTTTCAATGCCGCAAATGCACCAACGGCTGCCCGGTTACCTTTGCCATGGATCTCTATCCGGACGAAGTGATTCGCCTGGTAATTTTAGGGCAACGGGAAACGGTATTGGCTTGTCGAACGATTTGGGTCTGTGCGGCCTGTGAGACGTGTACCACGCGCTGTCCGAATGATGTTAAAATTGCGGAGCTGATGGACTGTCTCAAGGAAATGGCTGTTCACGAGGGCGTGCCTTCCCCCCAACCGCAGATTTTAACGCTGCATGAAACATTCCTGAACAACATTAAAAAAAGGGGACGGGTTTACGAAACAACCCTTTTGCCGGCCTATTTGCTCAAAAGCGGAAAACTTCTGGAAATGTGGAACTCCGGGACATGGCGCTATGATTTGAAACTGGGCCGTCAGATGTTTTCCAAAGGACGATTGCCTCTCCGGCCCAAATCAATCAACGGAAAAAAAGAGGTCCGTAAAATACTTACACGGCGAAAACAAGGGTGACGCCGGACCCGGAATGCGCTGTTTCAACCGGGTCCGTGAAGCAAGATCATGGCGATGGACTTGAGTAATGAGATTTAAACATAACTGGCTCGTAATTACTATACCGGTTCTTCCCATTGCGGTTGTAAAGGATTGGGTATCAATTATCAGTACTTGCGTTTACAGATTCTGACACCTGAAACCAAAATGCAGGAATAAAAAACAACGCGTTCTAACTCCTAAAAAGGCAAATGACGCAGATATACCAAACGGGACACCACCCACCATGCAAGTAACCTATTATCCGGGCTGTTCGCTGCAGGGAACGGCAAGGGATTATGCCGAGTCTATACTCGGAATCTGTGCTTCCCTGGATATTCAACTGGCAGAAATTCCCGATTGGAATTGCTGCGGCGCAACTGCGGCCCACAGCATCGATCACCGGGCCAGTATTGAACTGGCGGGACGGACCCTGAATCTGGCTGCCAAATTGCCCCATGCGGACATGCTCGTTCCCTGCCCCATGTGTTTTAATCGATTAAAAACGGCCGCGAAGACACTTCTGGGAGACAACCCGCAACGATACGGAATTAAATTGGAAGGGCCTTTGCCCCAAATCCGGGATCTTGCTGATTTTATGGCCACCGAAAAGATGCTGGCAGCAACCGCAAAACAGGTAAAAAAACCACTCGCTGGGTTAAAAGTCGTCTGTTATTACGGCTGCATGGCCAGTCGGCCGCCTGAAATCACGGGGGCTAAAGACTTTGAAGACCCTCAGGCTTTGGATCGAATTGTCGAAAATCTTGGCGCTACGCCTATCCCCTGGCCTTTTAAAACCGATTGTTGCGGAGCAAGCCAGGTGCTTTCGCGCCTGGATATCGTCTCTCAACTAGTGGGAAAACTCTACGATATGGCCCAACGGGTAGGCGCTCAGGCCATTGTGGTTTCCTGTCAGATGTGTCAGGCGAATCTTGATATGTACCAGCAAAAGATCGAGGCCGATTGGGGCAGACGGTTTTCTTTACCGGTTTATTATTTCACCGAGCTGATCGGACTGGCATGTAATGTCAAGGGGGTGAAGGATTGGATGTCCCGTCATATAACGGATCCTTTCCCTCTTCTGCAGAAACTCAACCTCTGGAATAACTGATGGACAAAGACCAACCAAACCAACATCTAGAAAAAATCGGATCGGTCGCCATTATCGGCAGCGGAATTGCAGGGATTCAAACCGCCCTGGATATCGCCAATTCCGGCTTCAAGGTGCATCTGGTTGAAGAAAGGCCGAATGTGGGCGGTGTCATGGCCCAGCTCGACAAGACCTTTCCCACCAACGATTGCTCTTCCTGTATGCTGGGCCCTAAGCTGGCGGAATTGGCCAACCATCCCAATATTGAAATTCTCCCTTATACCGATGTCCTCGATGTGAATGGGGAACCGGGCCGCTTTCAATTGACGCTCAAAAAGAAGGCCCGCTATATTGATTCCGACAAGTGCACTGCCTGTGGTGATTGTGCCGAGGTCTGCCCGGTGCTGAGGCCCGGCGAACATGACATGCAGCTGGTAAATCGTAAGGCGACTTATATATCTTACCCTCAGGCCGTTCCGAACAGTTATACCATCGAGAAATATGCGGCAGCGCCTTGCCGCACGTCCTGCCCGGCGAACCTTAATGTTCAGGCTTATGTGGCGATGGTCAAGATGGGCAAGTACCGCGAAGCCGTTGAAATTATTATGCAGGACCTACCGTTTCCCGGTGTACTTGGCCGGATTTGTCCGCATGGTTGTGAGAATAATTGCCGCCGTCTTGAACTGGACGAGGCCATTTCCATCCGGGAACTTAAAAGAGTCGCCGCGGATCATGTCAAACTTAGTGAAATTCCGGTACCTGATATAACACCGCGGGATGAAACGGTGGCCGTCATCGGTTCCGGCCCTGCCGGACTCAGCGCTGCCTATTTTCTGGCCCTCGACGGGTATCAAGTGGCGGTATATGAGTCCATGCCCGAGGCCGGCGGGATGTTGCGGTACGGCATTCCCGAGCACCGTCTTCCCCGGTCCGTATTAGATGCAGAGATCGAAAACCTGAAACGTTACGGTATTAAGATTCATACCAATACGCCCATTGGCAAAGACCTCTCCCTAGAGGACCTCCAAAAGCAAGGCGTCGGTGCAATTTTTTTGGCCATCGGTGCCTGGAAGAGTTTGAAGCTCAGGGTACCCGGGGAGGAGATTCCCCAGGGTGTTTCCGACGTCATCTCTTTTTTGCGAGAGGTGCATTTAGGGAAACTGAAAAAACTGGCCGGCCGGGTCGTGGTTATCGGAGGGGGGCATTCCGCCCTGGATGGCGCCCGTGTGGCCCTGCGCTTAGGAGCCAGTGAAGCCCACATCCTATACCGCCGCTCGCGCGCAGAAATGCTGGCTGAACCCGAAGAAGTTTTGGAGGCCGAAAAGGAAGGGGTCAAGATCCATTTTCAGGTGGCGCCGATAAAGATCTTGGGTGAAAATGGCAGCGTTTGCGGCATCCGGTGCCTTCGAACCCGCCTGACAGAGGCGGATCATACGGGTCGGCTGAGACCGGTTCCCATTGAAGGTTCTGAATTTCTCGTCGCAACGGATCACGTTATTCCAGCCATCGGACAGGCGCCGGATTTCGATCTCCTGGGGGATGATCATAACCTGGAAGTATCAAAGTGGAATCTTTTAACAGTCAATGCTGAGACCCTCCAGACCAATAGGCCCGGAATCTTTGCCGGCGGCGATGTCATCACAGGGCCGGCCACGGTGATTGAAGCAGTTGCGGCCGGGAAAAAAGCCGCCAAATATATGGCCGCATATGTGCAGGGTAAAAAACTGCCTGCTGAGCGGCAAAAGAAGCCGCCCGCGGGAAAAAACTGGGCCGCGGTACCGCAGGATGAAGCGATCAGGAAGCGCATGACACTCCCGACCCTGCCGCTGGAAAAAAGATTTGCGGGATTTGAAGAAGTGAATCTTCCGGCGGATGAACCATCCGCCCAAAAAGAGGCCGCCCGTTGCCTTGACTGTGGGGGCTGTTGTGAATGCTTGCAATGTGTGACTGCCTGTAAGGCCGGGGCGATCACTGTAGAAACCCACGCCCAAAAAGAAGAAACCGTGCGCATCGAAGCCGGTTCTGTTATCCTGGCGGGCGGATTCAAAGCTTTTGACGCCGGCTTAAAAGGGGAATACGGCTACGGACGCTGGCCCAATGTCATCACCAGCCTGGAATACGAACGCATCCTTTCGGCAGCCGGTCCATTTCAGGGACATATCCAGCGCATTTCCGACGGTAAAACCCCCCGCCGCATCGCCTGGATTCAGTGTGTCGGTTCCCGGGACAGTCATATCGGTCAGGAGTATTGTTCCGCCGTGTGCTGCATGTCCGCCACCAAGCAGGCCATGATCACCCGGGAGCATGCACCCGAGAGCAGTACCACTATTTTTTATATTGACATCAGAGCCCACGGCAAAGGATTTGATCGTTTCTATGAGCGATCCATATCCGAAAATAATGTCCGCTATGTAAGATCCATGATCTCCAGGGTGATTCCCAACCCGGAAAATGATACTTTGAGCATTAGCTATGCCGCACCGGATCATCACATCCGGGAAGAAACCTATGATCTGGTCGTCCTTTCCGTCGGTCTTTGCCCGCACCCCTCTTTCGTACAATTGGCAAAACGGCTCGGCATCCGATTAAATGCGCATGGTTTCTGCGCCTCTGACCCGCTGGACCTGGTGGCCACCTCCCGACCGGGCATCTATGTTTGCGGTGCGGCCCAGGGTCCCAAAGATATTCCGGAATCCGTCCAGCAGGGCAGCAGTGCGGCGGAGAGAGCCACGGCCCTGCTGGCCGATACCAGAGGATCGCTGGTTGTCGCTCCCTCCATTCCTGAAGAACGCAATGTGGGCCGGGAAAAGCCGCAGATCGGCGTTTTTGTCTGCCATTGCGGAATCAACATCGCCGGGACCGTCGACGTTGAAGCGGTTGCCGATTATGCGCGTTCTCTTCCCCAGGTGTCCTATGCGACCGATTGCATGTTTGCCTGCTCTACCGATCAACTGCAGGAAATTAAGGATGCAATTAGAGCGCATAACCTCAATCGGGTGGTGGTGGCATCATGCACGCCGCGAACCCATGAACCGCTTTTCCGCAATACGTTGCGCGATGCAGGTCTCAACCCATATCTCTTTGAGCTGGCCAATATTCGCGAACAGGATGCCTGGGTTCATCAGGACCAACCGCAGGCAGCCACGGAAAAGGCTAAAAACCTGGTGCGCATGTCTGTTTCCCGCGCACGTCTTCTCGAGCCGCTTTATGATACGTCATATGAAGTTGTTCAAAGCGCGCTGGTGATCGGGGGGGGTCTTGCCGGCCTCACGGCGGCCCTTTCTTTCGCCGAACAGGGATTTGCAGCCGCCCTGGTGGAACAAAGCGCCGTGTTAGGAGGCAATGCCCGCACCCTTTATTATACGGAAGACGGTGCCAATCCGGCCCGCTATGTTCGGGACCTTATTCAAAAAGTTGAAGACCAGCCTTTGATCACCGTTCATAAAGAAGCGCAGGTAACTTCCATAACCGGAAGTTGCGGCAATTTTAGTTCGACCATTTCTGTTAAGGGTGAATCCCGGAGTATATCGCACGGCGTTGTGGTTGCGGCTACCGGAGGACAGGAATATCAGCCCACGGAATATCTTTATGGTCAGCATCCCGCGGTGATGACCCAGAAAGAATTTGAAACCCTGCTGGTATCAGAGCCTGACAGGGCCAAACAAATCAAGCGCCTAACCATGATTCAATGCGTCGGCTCCCGCGAGCCGGAAAATCTTTATTGCAGTCGGGTTTGCTGTACGGCGGCCATCAAAAATAGTTTGAAATTAAAAAACATCAATCCTGACGCTCAGATCTCGGTTCTGTATCGGGACATTCGCACCTTTGGTTTAAGGGAAACCTATTATTTAAAAGCACGTCAGCAAGGTGTGCGTTTTTATCGCTTTGAAAGGGAGCAGAAGCCACAGGTCGTGGCTTCCGGTGACAGCCTGACCATTTCCGTTTTTGATGACCAGCTGCAGGCGCCGGTTCAACTGCAGGCAGACCTGCTGATTTTGAGTGCCGCCATCCGTCCCCGCGAGGAAAGCAAGCAGCTGGCTGATGTCATGCGCCTGGCCCTTGACGAAGATGGTTTTTTTATGGAAGCCCACCCCAAACTCAGGCCCCTTGATTTTGCCACGCCGGGTTTTTATCTCTGCGGTCTGGCCCAGGGCCCCAATTTTGCCGGTGAAAGCATTGCTCAGGCCCGCGGTGCGGTTTCCCGGGCAGTTACGGTGCTCTCCAAAAAAGAAATTGTGGCCGAAGGCATGATCAACCGGGTGGATTCAATTCTTTGCCGGGCGTGCGGCGAATGCGAAAACGCGTGTATTTTTGAGGCCATCAACGTAAAAGAAACAGCACCGGGACGTAAACTGGCGGTTGTGACCGAGTCCCTGTGCACAGGCTGTGGGGTCTGTAATGTGGCCTGCCCCACCGGCGCTGCGTCTTTGTCCCATTTCAAGGATGAGCAAATTGAAGGGATGTTGGGGGAATGAAGATTGAAGATTGAAGATTTGAGGAATCCAGCTAATTGAA
>JAIVWA010000004.1:22330-26210 GCA_049190255.1 Gammaproteobacteria bacterium
GACGTAAACAGGCCGTGGTGACCGAAGCCCTGTGCACGGGATGTGGGGTTTGTAATGTGGTCTGCCCCACAGGAGCTGCCTCATTATCCCATTTCAAGGATGAGCAAATTGAAGGAATGTTGGGGGAAGCCCCTAACTTGTGATATCTATCATTTTATATGGGAACCGAAGAACCTAAAATATTAGCTTTTGTTTGCAACTGGTGCGCTTATGCCGGGGCTGACCTGGCAGGGGTGTCCCGCATGCAATATCCGACCAATGTCCGTCTGATCCGACTCATGTGTACCGGCAGGGTGAATCACGGCTTCCTGCTCAAGGCTTTCCTGAAAGGGGCGGACGGCATCCTGGTTTCCGGCTGACACATCGGCGAATGTCATTACCTGGAAGGTAATGTAAGATGCAAAAAAGTCATTGAAGAAACCTGGGAGATGCTCAGACTGCTGGGGATTGATGAGCGTCGCCTGCGGTTGAAATGGATTTCCGCTTCCGAAGGAGCGGCCTTTGCCGAAGAAGTTCGTTTGTTTGTTCAATTACTCACTGAGCTTGGGGAAATGACCATTGAAAATCGAATATTGAAAAATGAAAATTTATTGAATTCTATCTGTTAAATAAATGAGGGGTCGGAGTGATAAATTCGTCATGCCCAAATGAGCGGACATCCAGTCTACTTGATACCGCATTTTCTGGATTTCTGCCTTCGCAGGAATGACGGTCCACCTCACAATAAACTCCCCAACTCCTCAAATAGCTGACTTTGCTATGTTTAAAGAGCGGCTAAAATCGACAGAATTCCACAAATATTCAATCGACAATCTTCAATATTCATTTATTTTATAGGTCTCTGATGGATAAGACCAAACTTCTTACCCAAAAACAGATCGACTACTGTATGGAATGCGGCTTGTGTACGGGAAGCTGCCCCGTCAGCCGTGAAATGTCTACATTTTCACCGCGCCAGATCATTAAACGGGCCGTGCTGGATCCGGACGGAGGGCTTGTTCACAGTCGCGAAATCTGGGCCTGCCTGAGCTGTGCCAGTTGCAGCGCGCGCTGTCCGGCGGATATCGACTTCCCGGAGTTCATCAGTTCTCAGCGGGAGCAGGCCCGCCGGGCAGGAAATTTTCCCCAGGAAAGTCATCACGGTATCCTGCAGGCCATCGCCGGTTTGCAGACCCGCAATCTGAAACAGCAGCGCAACGGGTGGGCCGAAAAGGCAGGGGTGTTTCGTGACAGCGGGGAATATTTTTATTTTGTGGGTTGTCTGCCTTTTTTTGATGTGACCTTCCGCTATTTGAATCTGTCTCCGCTGGAAACCGCCCGCAGCGTGCTCATGCTGCTGAATAAAATGGGAATCGAACCGGTCATCAGCAATAACGAACGCTGTTGCGGACACGATGCCCTGTGGTGCGGAGACCAGGAAACCTTCCGCAAGCTGGCCCGGTGGAATCTGGAAGTAATTAAAGCCTCCGGCGCCAAAACTGTTCTTTTCAGTTGTCCGGAAGGCTATGTCACCTTTAAAAACTATTACCCGAAGCATTTTGGAGCGCTGCCCTTTGAAGTGCTGCACATGACGGAGTTTCTGGCGCGGGAACTGCCGAAGACCGGCTTATCCTTTCAGGCATCTTCTGCTGAAACCATCACTTACCATGATCCGTGCCGGCTGGGTCGCCTGGCAGGAATATACGAACCACCGCGACAGCTTTTACAATTGCTGCCCGAAACCCGGCTGGTCGAAATGGAGCGCAATCGTGAAAATGCGCTTTGCTGCGGGACCAGTGCCTGGATGGAGTGTTCAAGCCATTCAAAAGCAATTCAAACCGACCGAATGCAGGAAGCCATCCAGACCGGCGCGCAAACCCTTATCACGGCCTGTCCCAAATGCCAGATCCATCTTACCTGCGCCCAGAGCAATACGGAATCGGACCTTAAGGTGATGGATCTTTACACCTATCTAAGGCAACGATTGCACGAAACTGATGCAAATGATGGATGATCGGGATGATTTCGATGGCTTAAGGTTCGAAAACTTTCAATTCGGGAATCGAACGAAAATGCTTATCCAAGGTAAAGAGAGAAACCTTGTGATGCAGGCATACCTGGGCAATCATGACATCCATAGGCGGTATGGTAATGCCTTTTTTGCGCAGTGAAGTATCTAAATCACTGACAGAGGCGCATAAACGCTTTGACTGCTCCGAAGGCGCTGGCAATGGCAACGCCGGCTCCGCACTTCATGCGTTTCCAGTCATTGTGAGCCAGGAGGGAGCCGGCCGCAAAAAGTGTTCTGAAAGCCGGCTGACGGAAACTATTCAGGGGACGAAATGAATCATCGATTTCCAGCCCGGCCCGGTTTACGAGGTGTCCCCGGGGGTCCAGGAAGTCCCGGCCATGCCAGTCGGTTCGGTTGCCGGGCTGGTGAACCGGCAAATCGAAAATTGTCTCTTTGATACGTTTTCTATCCGCGTGCAATCCCCCGCCGATAAATCGACCGCTCGCCAGAATGATTCCCCTGGATCGTATGGTTTGCTCGGCATCGGTCCAGCCAATACCGACTTCAAAATACTCATCCGCCTGATGCCGGACCTCCAGGACCCGCTTTTGAGAAAGGTACTGAACCCCTTTGGTGCGCAATCCTCTTTCAAAGGCTTCTTTCAGGCGCAAACCGGTTACAGAAGGAGGTATGGTGGGAATTTCGAAGAGCGGCACACCGATCAACTCCTGCAGATCCGACACGACCTCCTCGGTGCGGTAAAGGCCTAAAATGGCCGGCAGTCCAACTATTTGAGCTTCTTTGATATGCGGCCGTAGCATCCGCGCTAATTTCTCACGGTTTTGTGATAAAACCAAAGAACTGGCCATATGCTCCGTATACACTTCGGTGCGATGGTCGGTATCCGGAAAAGAGATACGGGCGGTCCGCAAATCCGGCCAGTCACTCTGCAAAGCCGCTGCAATTTGACGGGCGCTGAATCCCTTCAGGCCCCGGATGTCGACCAGCAGGCAGGGGGGCTTTTTCTCCAGGGCCTCTACGCCATTCCACATGGTGTGAGGAACACAGTAGGTGGGCTTGAGGGTTCCCAGGGAGGTTAGGACGCCGCTGTTTTGATTCATCTTTCTATTATAGGGAAGGCCGGCTTCTTTTAAAAAGGCCAGGATCTCCTCGAAGGCGGCCTGGATATCTTCTCTGGGCAGCCGGGCATAAGGGTGTTCCGGAATATCCCGCACCAGAGCATCAATCCCCGCCCAGGGATCAGTCCAAGCATGTTTTTCACCTGCCGGATGGACACCCAATAAATCCAAATAGCCACTGGTAAAATTAAGCTCTCCGGTCTGACCTACCTCGACGCAGGACAGGCCCCGGTTGGCCGCAAACAACGTTGCCGCCAGCCCGGCCAGGCCGGCCCCGATGATGCAGACATCCTTTTTTATGATCTCTGAGTTGGACATGGATGCGATGTGTTCTTCCCTGCCAAATTGACGGCATATATAATAAATTACAAATTACAAGCACCAAATTACAAATAAATCTCAAATCCCAATATTCAATTACCGAAACCCGTCTCCATCTAATGGGAGGGAATGGCTATTTTGATTTGGGTTTATGGTCGGGCAGCTAATTTTTAATCGTAAAATTACTTTAATATATCATTTAAGACTGTTTGATATTTTGAATTTTTGTCATTGGAATTTATTTGTTATTTGAGATTTGTTATTTGGGATTTTAAATAAGTTAAAGGCCAATTTCGTCTCTACTCCAGCACTCCAGTACTCCAACACTCCGTAAACCCTTATTTTACAGTTCCAGTCCAAAAAACCCGCAATACAGGGCTTCCAGAAGTTCTGCCTGAACAAGTTGTTTGTCCCAAAGGGTGGGGTGCCC
>JAIVWA010000005.1:0-2261 GCA_049190255.1 Gammaproteobacteria bacterium
TATTCTGCGGTTCTGCGGTTCGCTTTTCTCCGGTTATGAGGATCGGAGTTCTTGGACAACCCTGAACCTCTGAACCCTGAACGTTGAACCCTGAACCTTGGAACCCTTTTTTTAAACCATGCGTGCAGTAATCCAGCGAATCAAAGAAAGCTCGGTCAAAACAGAAAACCAAATTATCGGTCGCACCGGCTTTGGTCTTCTGGTTTTACTCGGGGTGGCAAATGGCGACAGTTCTTCCGATGCCGACTATCTGGCAAATAAAATCACCAACCTTAGAATTTTTGAAGATGACAAGGGGAAGATGAATCGATCCCTGCTGGAGCTCGGTGGTGAGATGATGGTCGTTTCTCAGTTTACGCTTTTGGGCGACTGCCGCAAGGGTCGGCGACCTTCATTTATGCAAGCCGCTGAACCAAATTTAGCCACAGAGCTTTATGAATATTTTGTCAACCAGGTGCGTGGCCTGGGAATAGCCGTCCAGACCGGTCGCTTCGGAGCCATGATGGAGGTTGCTTTAATTAACGACGGGCCGGTTACGCTTATTCTGGAAAGCCGGAGTTGAATTCGGAATTCGGAATGCGGAATGCGGATTGAAAAAAGGATCTTTTCGATTTGGGATATGGAATTGTCCCGATTTGGGAATTGGGATTGCGGATTGCGGATTTGGAATGACAGAAATCAGATGAATGATGGCAGATGACCCGCCTTCGTCGTCGTACTCGTCCTCGTCCCTCGTCCTCGCTACCGTGCCGATGCACGAGGATGAGCACGAAAGGATCGAAACCAATTAAACGAAGTAAACGATCCCAACGATCCTAACGATCAAAACGAACTAAACGATCAAAACCATCCAGATACCAACATGAAAATTCTTACCCGGCTGGATTTTTGTCGCCAAGCGGTTGTCATAGTCCTGGTGTTGATCTGGCTTCTGGCCTTCGGCTGGACCCCGGCAAGTTGCGGTGCCACCCGAACCGAAAAACTAATATCACTCATCGGGCAGGAGGATTCCCTCCTGGTTGTAGACCCGGACGGCAGAATCCTTATTTCGAAAAACGAGACCCAAAAGCGAATACCGGCGTCCATTCTAAAAATTTTCACATCTCTGGTCGCCCTTCATTACCTGGGGGCCGACTATCGTTACCAAACTGAATTTTTCATCGATAAGCATTCAAACTTAAAGATAAAAGGATTTGGCGATCCGCTTTTAATTTCGGAAGTCGTCAGAAATAATTCCCGCCTTCTGGCCGCGCTTCTGGGCAGTTCGTTCATCGTTAACGATCTGGTTGTGGATGACTCCTTTTTCAGCCAACCCTTGACCATTCCCGGCGTCAGCTCTTCGTCTCAACCCTATGATGCCCCCAATGGAGCGTTGTGTGTAAATTTTAACACCGTATTCTTCAAGCACACCAATTCCGGTTACGTCAGTGCCGAATCCCAAACGCCCCTGCTTCCATATGCCGAGGAAATTATAAGCGCCAGGAACTTGAAGAGCGGGAGGATTGTGCTGTCCCATCTAAAAAATGAAACCACCGTTTACGCCGGCAAACTTTTTGAACATTTTCTCAGGCAGGAGGGGATTCGATTCAGCGGGGATGTAAAGCTGGGAAGAGTCATTTCTTCGCAGGACAAACTTATTTATCGATACGTCTCACCGTTTACCCTGACCCAAATTATTGCTAAACTTCTTGAGCATTCAAACAATTTCACCACCAACCAGCTGCTTATTTCCGCCGGCGTCAAGGCTTACGGCCCACCGGGCAACCTGGAAAAAGGCGTTGCTGCGGCAGTTGAATACGCATCCCGGGAATTACAGATTCAGGATATGACAATCGTTGAAGGTTCCGGAATCTCCAGACAAAACAGGGTTTCGGCCCTGCAAATGATTGGCATCCTGCAGGCCTTCGAACCAAATTTTCTGCTGCTGCGCCAAAAGGGCCGTGATTTTTATAAAACCGGCACTCTCCATGGCATCCACACCCGCGCCGGATATATCGCCAGCAAGAACGGCGGCAGGTACCGGTATGTTGTCATGGTCAATACCGGAGGCAAATTAACCCAACCCATCATGCACCAGTTGCTTCAAATCCTCAAATAAATAATCCACCGGCAGAGCCGGTGGATTATTTATAAATGACGAATGACGAATGACGAACCATGCGAATGATGAATGTCGATTGACGAATGACGAATTAATGTGTTCCATCAATTTTAATTTTCTGATGCTCTTACAAAAAAAATGGTTTTCGATCCAATTCTGA
>JAIVWA010000005.1:2271-7041 GCA_049190255.1 Gammaproteobacteria bacterium
GTTGTATTGGTTGTGGGAGCGGCTTCCAGCCGCGATCATTTAATTTCGCGGCTGGAAGCCGCTCCCACAGGGGTTTTTTATGGTGACTTGGACTTTCCGGATAAGCACCTTAATATTTAAGTGTCTCAAACGTATTAAAATGACATCCGATCCAACTTTGGGTGACTAACCGAAAACGATAGAAATAAAAAGGCAGGATTCCTTCATTCGACATTCGTCAATCGACATTCATCATTCTATCGGGAGGTGATGCTGGCGTACGCACTATGATTATGAATGGATTCGAAATTCTCGGCGCTCACCGAAAACCAGGTGATGTTATCATCCGCATTAAGCTTTTTGGCGACATCGCGCACAATATCTTCAACAAACTTCGGATTTGCAAACGCCCTTTCTGTAACTGATTTTTCATCAACCCGCTTTAAAACCGAAAAAACATCACAGGAAGCTGAGCTTTCAACTAATTCAATCATATCTTCCATCCAGATAAATTTTTTAAACCGGGTGCTCAGTTTTACTTCACCCCGCTGGTTATGGGCGCCATTGTCGCTGATTTCCATTGAACAGGGACAGACCGAAGATATGGGGACCGCGACTTCAGATACGAGATCGATTTTGCCGTTCGGATCGCTGGAACCTCTGATACTGCAGGTGTAGTCCATTAGGCCCGGAGATGTGCTGACGGGCGCTTTTTTCTCGATAAAATAGGGAAATGTCATCTCAAGATGGGCGGAAGCAGCATTGAGGTGCTTTTTCATATTTTCCAGAATAGCGGAAAACTTTTCCAGAGAGACATCGGGGCGCAGCAGGTGAAGCATTTCAACAAAGCGGCTCATATGGGTACCCTTGTTGTCATGGGGCAAATCCACATACATATTGATGGCGGCCACGGTATGCTGAAAACCGTCCCGGCGATCTCTAACGGTGATAGGATAACGAAGATTCTTTATCCCGACTTTATCGATCGGAATATTTCGAAAATCCGGTTGACTCTGGATGTCCTTCATAATTGTAACTGTAAGCTGTAGGTTTTAGGCCCTCAGTGGCCTCTATCTGACAACATGTTGTAATGCTCTATTTTAAGAGATACTCCGTTTTAACATTGCTCATGGCCCTGAAAATATTGCCTTTCACTTTTCTATTGGCCCGGTAAAGTTGTTTCAAAAAAGTTTCAATTTCCTTGCGCTTTGAAGTGTTGGCACTTGGGCATGGGTTTATGAATTCTGGAAATTTTTGATCTTTGGCGAACTTCCTAATTAGTTGTTCATCGACAAAAGCCAGGGGACGAATGACCGTGAATCTTTCCTGAAAAAAGGTCTGGGAGGGCACCATGGTGCTGATCTCACCCGCATAACATATATTCAAGAAAAACGTTTCAATGATATCATCCTTGTTATGACCCAGGGCCAGTTTGTTGCACCCGAGCTCATCAGCTATTTCAAACAGGCGTTTTCTTCGCAAACGAGAGCAAAGAAAGCAGGGATTTTCTCTGTTTACGGGGCTGTGGGCCAATGGCCCATAGTCGGTGTACTCAACCCTTATGGGAAATCCTATTTTCTTGCCATACCATTCCAGGGATTCCCCAAAACTGCCTTCATAACCGGGGTCAATGTAAGCGGCGAACAGTTCATAATTTATAGGCACACGCTTTAAGCGTTCGTTTAACATCCACATAAGCGTCAGGCTGTCCGCGCCGCCTGAGACCCCCACCAGGATTCGATCGCCGTTAGAAATCATTTGATAGCGATGCAGGGCTTTGCCCATTGCCCGGTTCAACCCTTTATATGTGTTACGTACCTTCGGCAAAGGGTCAGTCTATTCTTCTTGCAGATCGGTTTTTTGAGAAACAACCTTTCCGGCAGCAACTTCCCTCAGTGATACCACTATGTCCTCATTCTTGGGTGAGCTTACGAGATAATCTGATCCTTCACGGATCTGACGGACCCGTTTGGATACCATGTTAACCAGTACAAATCGATTTTCCACTTTTTTCAGGCAATCTTCAATTGTAATACGTGCCATTAAATAGCCTCCATGTTATACAAGCTTTCAGTTTTAGGAATCTATAATCGAAAAAAAGGTTGACCCATCGGGCAGTTTTCACTTTAATACAACTACTCCACGATCATAGGTCTTATCGACTATATGCAACCCTATATAAGCCTTTTCATTGGTTACGGTCAAACTACAATATATCCACGAACTCGTATATCCGCTTTCCTCCCGGCACTATGAGGGTCAGCTCATCCCCGGGCTTCTTTCCTAAAATGGCCTTGCCGAGGGGAGAAGATACAGAAATCCGACCTTCCTTAATATCGGATTCATCCGTTCCAACCAATCGGTATTCGACTTCCTCTCCGCTATCTATATTTTCAAGCAAAACTTTACTACCGAACACCGCTCGGTCTTTGGGCAGTTTTTCAATATCGATGATATCAGCGGTGCCCAGTTTAAACCCCAGGTCACGGATTCGGCCTTCAATGAATCCCTGTCTTTCTTTAGCAGCATCAAACTCGGCATTCTCACTGAGATCGCCGTGGGCCCGGGCTTCTTCAATTGCTTTTATATTTTCCGGGCGTTCCACCCGTTTTAGATTTTCAAGCTCTTTTTTCAGAGCTTCATAACCTTCTCTGGTTACCGGTGTTCGATCCAATTTGATACTCCTTGTCCGGATCCGCCTGAGGCGGAGAATTGACTATTTAAAATTTATGGATGTCGCTTCTTTCCGTCATTTTTAGGATCACTTTTTTATAATGGATAGAATTCCTTAAATATTCAATCTTCAATCGAAAATATTCAATTCTTATAGATATTCGTCCACCAAAACCCTGGCGATTTGAACTGCATTGGTTGCGGCGCCCTTGCGAATATTGTCGGCCACAATCCACATGTTGATTCCATTCGCGATGGAATCATCATTTCTGATGCGTCCCACAAGGGTTAAGTCCTGCCCGGCCGCGTCTGTTGCCAGGGGATATCGGTTATTTTTAGGATCATCGACGACTTTGATACCGGGCGCCTGCTCAAGAAGGGCGCTAACCTCCCGGGCGGAAACAGGCTCCTTTGTCTCCACATTGACGGATTCAGAATGACCATAAAATACAGGAACCCGCACGGTGGTTGCGGTAATTCCGATCGTATCATCTTCCAAAATCTTTCTGGTTTCATTGGCCATCTTCATTTCTTCTTTGGTATAGCCATTTTCCAGAAAGGCATCAATATGCGGCAGGCAGTTAAATGCTATTGGATGCGGATAGACCTTGCATTCATAGTCTAAAAAATTAATCATGGCCCGGGTCTGATCAAAAAGCTCATCAATGGCTTTTTTGCCGGTACCGGATACGGCCTGATAGGTGGATACCACAATACGTTTGATACCGAATTTTTTGTAGATGGGTTCCAGCGCTACCACCATCTGGATAGTCGAGCAATTCGGATTCGCAATAATTCCCTTATTCTTGTATTGAGCAATGGCATGAGGATTAACTTCCGGTACAATCAATGGAACTTCAGGATCCATCCGCCAGGCGCTTGAATTGTCCACAACCACGCAGCCGTCCTTGGCAGCGGTCGGGGCATACTTTTCACTGGTACCGCCACCGGCTGAAAAAAGGGCAATGTCCATACCTTTGAAAGAATCTTCTTTGAGTTCTTCCACCGCTATCAATTCACCCTTGAAACGCAGCGTTCTGCCCACCGAACGCGATGAGGCTAGAAACCTTACGGATCGCACCGGAAAGTCTGCTTCTTCCAGGCAACGGATCATTTGATTGCCCACGGCACCGGTTGCCCCGGCAACGGCAAGGTTGACTTTTTTTTCAGACATATTGCTGGCCCTCTCTATCGCGATGAATTAAACGCCTCCTTTGGTCAACGATAAAAATTGATCGTTTCTTAAACTTCACGCAGATATGAAAACTCAATAAAACTTCTCGGAGGTTCTACAGTTTAGTGAGAATACCGGAGATTGTTTTTGAGACGGGATGGTCGTTGACTGCCACCGTCTAATCAAACTCACCCAATATGGATGTACCCGCTTTTACTTTGTCGCCCACAGCAGATTTTAGTTTTATGTCGGTTGGTAAATATACATCGAGCCGTGAACCGAAGCAAATGAGCCCGAACCGCTGACCGCGGAGCACCTGATCCCCCGGCTGAAGATGACAGATAATCCGTCTGGCAATCAGGCCGGCAATCTGTACGACGCAGAATGGTTTTCCGTTCTCCATCTCGATAGAAACGGCGTTATGCTCGTTTTGCTGCGATGCTTTATCAAGATTGGCTGAAAAAAATTTTCCGGGATAATAGTCTATTTCTTTTACGCGGCCACTGTATGGCACCCGGTTAACATGAACGTTAAACACGGACATGAAAATGCTGATTTTCATGGCCTCACCATTAAAAACCGGGCTGTTGTCCACGACACTTGCCGCAATCACTTTTCCGTCTGCCGGTGATACCACCGCACCTTTTGCGACGGGAATAACCCGATCCGGGTCCCGGAAAAATCCGCAGATACAAAATGTTACCACCAGTCCGATCAGCGTAAGGGTTGTAAGGCCCAACAGCGCCAGTACTGCTGTGCTGAAGGCGGCGACCAAGATAAACGGATAGCCGGCTCTTGCCACAGGAAACGCTGTTTGACTGGGTGGGTCAGACCGGGAAAATTTGTCCATGTAATTACTCCGCCCTGAAAAATAGCACATTTAGGGTTGCAAATTGTTCTTTGAAAACTGAAGTAAGTTGTTAGATCGAAGGTCCGGCGGATTA
>JAIVWA010000005.1:7050-25621 GCA_049190255.1 Gammaproteobacteria bacterium
AAGAGCTTTTCAGTACTCATACGCCTTTGTGCACTTCTTTTTAAGAAATAATTAATTAATCCGCCCGGATCAACTTCTAAATATTTTCTTCAATTTTCAAAGAACAAATTTATACTACCCAACCCTGTTATGGCTATTTTTCAGGGCGGAGTAATTAAAATGTTTGTGTTTGTGAATAACAGCAAACGTTGTTTTTGTCAAGATTATCCTTAATTCAGATAACGTTGATTGGTTGATTAGTTGATTAGTTAAGTGGTTGTAAATATGGATTTATCCCATATTTGCAAAATAATTGGACACTTCATGTTTCAACAATCGTCACATTCTGAAATTATGACTATAATTTACCTAATCAACCATTCAACCAATAAACTATTCAACGAGGTCTGAATTAATTGCTGGACAAGTGTTTGTCCAAATCGGATTCGAGCCTGCTTAATTCTGCGATCTTTTGATCGATTAATTCTTTATCAGGCGTTTCCGATCGATATAATTCAGATAATTCCTGCCGTTTCTCCCGCATCTCGTAACGGAGTCTGCCGGTTTCATTTTCACGCTGGGAGTCACGATAATAGGGATCCGGGCGGGATTGCGTCCCCCAGGGATTTGTGAATCCGGGACTGTTTCCCATCATGCCATTTCCGCCGCTTCCCATCATTCCATGGCCCTGTCCTCCCATCATCCCCTGCCCGCCGCCCATTCCACCGCCCATACCACCTCCGGCATAGGCGCCGGCGCTGATAAGAAGGGCGGTAGTTATAGCCGTTGCGATTAATAAATGCTTCCCGGTCATTTTCAGATCCTCCCTTAAGCTTTTTTGGTTAATGATTTCAAAATTTCTCAATGCTCCACCGACCACTCGAAGGTTCTCTCCGGTACATTGGCGACTTTTCGAATAATGAGCGTGATCGATTCCGTGTTGTCCTCCAGCTTCGGAAACTCCAGTACACCTTTGCGATGGTGCCCACCGGGCCCTGATCCCTGCCAGGCGATTGCCCGATATACCCGCCCTGAGTTATCTTTAAGAGAACTGACTGCAACCATATCTTCTCCAAGGGTTTCCGAATGCGTATTCATCCGCACTTCAAATCTTGCGGGTTGCCCCGGCGTAAGCTCGACCGGCTTAACATCCACACGCACCCGGTTTTCCCGGTTTGATCTCATTTCATAGGCACCGGCGTCCATCACCAATCCTACGGTCACCGCAACCATCACCAGAGCAACAATTCCAAAAACACCATATATCCTGTCCATTTTCATTTCCGTTTCTCCTTTAGACATTACTAAGACGACCCGGTCTGATGCGCATTAGTACTTTTGGGACTCCGGTCCGGAACATTCCATGTTTTCGCATCATGCGTACCATCAGCCCGATACCAAAGAGACATGACACGATTCCTGCCAGAAAAAAGTAAGGCTGATATTGTGCAAGGCTTGCCACCGCAGTTGCAGAAAGAAAGGATACCCCCAGCAGTGGTATGACGGTTGCCAGATAATGAGAACAGCAGGCCATCATGGCCACAGCGGAGACCCCGCCGGAAGCGGCCATGCTCGAATTGGCCGCTGTTTTCTTTTTGCCGCGAAGATGCGCTCTAAATAGAGTATACAGGGTCACCTGGATCCCCAGCCCGATGGCAAGGGTAATGATCCACCACCGGTATTCGCTGAACTGAACCCTGGCAAAATACCAATCCGAGGTCAGGGTGTTCATACCCAGATATATTCCCACGATGGCAAAAGAGGCCAGCAAGCCAATTAAATACGCTCGCAGATTTGAGAATTTAAAAGGCGGCTCACGCCAGGCTGGGATTTTTTCTGATTCGTTTGCATCGTTCTCAGCAATAGTATAGCCTGCGGACGTTACCGCTGCTTTCAGGTCCTCAATGCCGACGGTTACCGGATCATAGCGTATGGTTGCGTTGTTTGCCTTTAAGTCGACGACAGCATCAGCCACGCCGCTAACAGCGGTAAGCGCCCTCTGAACTTTGCCGACACAGGACCGGCAGGTCATACCATTGATGGCCAATGTGAGGGTCCAATTTCCTTGAATTGCATTTCTCATAATCTACTCCTGGGTGCATTTGCTTGTCGGTTTCCTATACTTACCGGACGCTAAACCCATCGAATCCGGGGAACAAAACGCGGGATATTCTCGGCATACTGGGCATATAGCTCACCAAACCGTGCGAGCGCCTCCATTTCTTCACGTCGGGCCAGGCGGAAATAAAGAAGCACCAGAATAGGAAACATCAGCAAAGTCGGTATCGTCGGCCATTGAAGCAGGAACCCGATCATTATGGTAATGAAGGCGGCGTACTGGGGATGCCTGATCCTGGCATACGGGCCTGTTCGGGCAATTGTAAAATCGCGCTGCGCCCTGAAGAGCACTTTCCATGAAATTGCCAGCAGCGCCAGACCACCCAGTACTAAAATATTGCTGACGGCATGAAGGGGGCCGAAATGGGCATTGCCCTGCCAGCCTAAGAGGGTCTGGAACAAATGACTGGAATCATGAGAAAACCAGTCAACTTCTGGAAATCGGCTCACCAGCCAGCCAGAGAGAAGGTAAATCGTCAAGGGGAAGCCATACATCTCGGTAAATAGGGCAATCACAAAGGCCGAAAAGGCACCAAATGTTCGCCAGTCCCGCTTGGTTTGCGGCTTGAAAAAACTGAACACAAAGATCAGAAATATGACGGAGTTTATTATTACCAGCTGCCAGAGCCCGTAATCAGGCAGATTGCTCATCGCAAGTGACTCCTTTGGGAAAAAGTTAAACTAATTGTGCCCCTTAACCTTTGGGGAGGCATCGCTCAGTGACATTTCATCGCCCGGCCCCCGCTGGCTTTTTCCAGTCGTTCCAGATAACGGCCCCACAATCCTTTTTTCTTGGCCGGCCTGGGACTGAGGAATTTTTGGGGGTGTTCCTCAAATGATTGCCGGCAGCCCTCGGCGCAAAAATAGTAGGTTTCCCCGTCAATGGTCGTAATTATTTCTTTTACGCCGGGGACAACCGCCATGCCGCAAACAGGGTCAACAACTGTTTTTTTCTTTTTCGCGGATAAATTCATAGGGTACCCTCCATGTTTGTATTTGCGAATTGTATCCGATGAAATTGCAAGCGCTATGCCACTTGGTGGCATATAAATTTAACATCCTGATATAATTCTAAATAAAAATAATAACCAGCATTGAAAAATTATATTTTCCAGAATAGGGGTCGCAGGTGCAAAAAAAATTCCCGGTTTTGGTGTGTAAAATGGGTTTCAGGCGGGTAAAAAATACCCATAATTCCTATAGCACGGCGCTTTGCCGGGGGTGCCAGGAGAGCATCGCATGCTCGATAGTTTGCTTCAGTTCCTCAAAATCAAAGGGTTTGCCAAAACAACCAAAGGCGCCTCTATCTTTAGCTTGATCGGCAATTCCATCAGAAAAAAAAGCTGTCATCATTATGATCGGGACATCCGGTCTCAGTGATCTGATCTGATCGAGGGCCTCTAATCCCGAGACCTCAGGCATGAGGACATCCATCAATATGAGATCAAAATGCCGTTGGCCTGCTTCTTCTATGGCAGTTGATCCATCATCTGCCTCAAAAATCTCGTATTGCCAGTCCAAGAGAATCCGCAGCATGGTGCGATGGGCAATATCGTCATCGACGATGAGCAGGGATTTTTTGTTTTTCATTGGTATCTATCCTTTTCGATCAAGGTTTTCTAAGAGAAATGATTTCTTTAGCCAGAAGGATACGGTTAAACCGATAGTAAGAAAAATAGCCGCAAGAAACAGATAGCGAAAATCTAAGAACGAGCCGCCCAGGAATACAAAAGTAAGCAGTCCCGGAATGGTTCCGATCACGGTTGCCAGGGCAAAATCCTTCTGCTTAATGTTACACATGCCCGAGCTGTATCCCACCAGGTCAAACGGCAGAAATGTCAGCCGCATGATCAGCACGGTTAAGAAGCCGTTCTCCTGTATCTTGCAGGTTAAGCGCGGTACAAAACGCTTTTTTGTGTTAAGGTATTTCAACAGGTCCGCGGTAAAATATCTGCCAACCACAAAGGAAATATTGGCACTGATGTTTTCACCGATCATAGTAAGCAGTATGCCGAGCCAGGGACCGAAAAGGACCCCGGCGGCAATGGTTAAAATGCTCGCCGGAAAAAAGATAAGTGATCTGAATGCATATGCGGTGACATAAATCAGCGGTCCCCAGACCCCTCTCTGGCGGATGAAGCCTTTCAGTGTTTCGGCAACTCCAATTATCGAAGATTCCCGACTGAAGTAAATATAAATTGCCAGGCAAACAACTGTGCCCCAAAGGGTAAATAGAAAAATCTTAATCCGTGTTTTGGTCATGGTAATTCATTCGGGACGATACTATTTTATTGGATTCGCAGATATTATTTTTAACAGCAATGATCACCAGCTTCGCCTGAGTCCTGCTGGAATTTGCGGCATTTGAAATCCTTCGGTCGGTTTTATTATGCGGGTAATTACCGGTGTGAGTTTGCTGCCGGCTGTCTGGTGTTTTGAAATCAAAGCGGCAATTGCGAATCCCAGTATTAGTCCGGCAAAACCGAATAAAATAGCCGCACCGGTTTCGCCAATGCCCAGATAATTATGCAATCCGGAACCGACGATAGCACCCGAAATAAGACTTAGGGTTGGCAGGATGTAAAGAATCATGGCACTTTTAAAAACCGAACTTGAACTGAGGCTGATGGTTACCCGGTCACCGACGCCCGCGTTGGCCCGATTTAAGACCCGGGTCTCCATCCTGGAACAGTCCGCCAGGGAATGACAGAACTGCGCTGATTCGCAGTTGTTGCAGGCGTCACCTTTTTCAGTGATCACCATGGCCCAACCGTCTTTGCTGACACGGCTCACCTGACCGTTTTTTTGCGCCATTTTTCTCACCTTAAAATTAAATAAGAATATTGATATTGAAACAGCCTATTATCTCCCAATCGCAATTGTTGTGCCAAAATCCACCTTCTGAGATAACCTTTTGAAATTATAAGTTTTATTTTCTTTACCCTTTAGTTCAAAAAATTTTTACCCCCAATACCGGTGAATTCCGGGTAGTTGGTATCCAGGTATCCAGCCAAAATGCCTAAAAATTGCGCACTTTTCCATCAATCCTGGCAGACAAAGTGTTCTTTTTTTCCGACCTCAAAGATCTTTCTCTAATATTCTGTATAATTTCAGAACAATATATTCATCATTAAGAATTGAAGAAATTTTGGCACGCCGCTTGCTTTGTTAAATGGGCAAAAAGATCAGACTCTGTAAAACGAACGGTAAATAAAAAGAAATCCATATTGTAGAATAAAGGAGAAAACTCAGCCTCAACGCCGGCAGGGGGGTTATGATGGGAGGATACCACATGGGTTATGGTTACGCTTCACCCGAGGACTCCTGCTGGCGATAATATAAACCCAATGCTAATCTCCTTCTCAAAAGGGCGGCTACCCAGGCCGCCCTTTCCTTTCTAATGGTTTTTTAAAAGTGTTGCATCGTTGGGGAAAAATAGGTGATCGCCAGCAATGCCAGCCAGCTGATCAACCCGGCAATGACAAGGGTGTTGACCACCCGGAAAAGCGTCTTCTCGTTGTGAATGGTCAGCCCTAAAATCGGTATCAAAATGAGGCCCAGAGAAAAAATCGCCGACCCCAGCAGGATTCCGCTTATCCCGACCAGGGACTCGAGCGGGTAAAAGATCCAGAACACCCAGGGCGGTTTGGTCACCTCGATTCCGGGCTTCGGTTTTGCGAGCAGGCCCGGCGGAAAGAAAAAGGCCAGTACCAGGAGCACGACGAGCAGAATGAGTCCGCCTATCAAAAGCAATTTGAGGTGTCCGCTAAATTTCGCCCCTGAAGCCAGACTGGCCTGATATTCATCGTTGCTCTGGTACGGTTTGGGGGCGATGCCGAAGTGCTTGACATAAACAAAATGCAGAACGATCAGGACCACCAGCAGGGCCGGAAAGATGCCGATGTGTAACCCGTAGATGCGCGCCAGCATGGATGTGGACAGGGTGAAATCCTCCTGGAATACCGCGCCCAGGGGTCCGAGCAGCTTGTTGGCGGCCACAAAATGCGACATGGCTTCATAGCCTTCCTGGTCCCACTTGAGCACCGTGCCGGTAAAAAAGGACTGGAAGGCCGCAAACAGTAAAACAAGGCCCACCAGGTAGGTGACGATTCTGGGCGGGCGAAAGGCGCCGGTAAACATCACGCGCAGCATGTGGGCAATCATGAGCAAAAATCCCAGATTGGCGCTCCAGTGGTGCAGGGCTCGAATCAGACCGAGGCCGGGGGTGGTGGCGATGTAATTCACACTGGCGTGGGCCACTGCCGGCGTGGGATTGTAAAACTGGGTTAAAATGGCACCGGTCACAAATGTTACCACAAAACAGGTCAGGGTTATCCCGCCCAGCGAGTATTTAAACGTGTTGGCGTGGGTGGGAACGGGGTATTCGAGGGCGGTCAGGCCGAGCGCCTCCCGCCAGTTTTTCAATGCATCCATGGTCACCTCCGGAAAAAGTTTTTGGCATAAATAACGCAAAGGTCTGCAATGGCCATGCCAGAAATGAAACAAGTCAATTTAACTTATTGATTCCTTTAAATATCTTAAGATCATGCATGGTCCGGAGATATGGGGGATGACAGCGGCCAAGGGTTTGCTGCGAAAAAATCATCCGGTTTTGATCTGAAGTGAATCTTCAGGTATGAAAAAATTATCCGGTGAACTATTTTATGGTCGGGTCTTGCCCTATTAATCGTCAGTGATATACTTGGATCAGTTGTTTGGATAATATACAAGTTCAGCCAAAATTAGGAACACGGTTGAAATAACTTCCCCATTTGATCATATTCCTCAAGTTCCTCCCCCTTTTGTAAAGGGGGATCGAGGGGGATTTTAAAATGAAACAGATGTGGAAATTGTTTTGTCCTTTATTCCTTAGGAGGATTTTTTCATGACCAGGCCGAAGAGTCTGCAACAACGCCTATCCCTTTTTTTATTCCTTCCTGTAGCGTTGTTATTAATTGGCATGGGGGTTGCCAGCTTCGTCTATGCCAGAAACAGCTTACTCGCTCAATGGAAAGAAGCCTCCATCCTCAAACTGCAGCGGGCGGCCCACAACGTGGACATGCGTTTGAGCCACGTCAAAGAATGGATTCGGGTGTTTAATGAAACAGCCGGTGAAGAATATTCCGATTTAATCAACACATGGATTGTCTCTCAGCTAAAAGAGCTGCGAGGCGTTACCCGGGTGAATTTGACCTGGGAAAATGAGCGGCCGGATCAAGTTGGGCCTTCCGACTCTTTGCCTAAAATGGGAAATATGGGTGGCAGGCGTCAAATGATGGCAGGCGGCAGAACAATGCACATGAGGCGTTTTCACAGAGCCAGGATAAGAAAAATTACACCCCCGCGGTACGATTCACTGATAGAGCATGAAACGGTTTCACTGATATCCGAGCTGAACGATGAAAGCGGTCAAACCATTGGCCGACTCGAGGTGGTGCTGGATTTTGACTACCTCATTGAAAATGTTGTGGCTTCCGGCTGGTGGCAGAGCCACAAGGCCTTTCTGGTGAACGATGCCGGGAAAATACTTGCCGGAACCGTTCCGGAAGAACGTGAGAGTTTAGCTGATAGTAAAGATCCTTTGGAGCAGAAAACGCTGCAAGCCATGAAAACCATGCCGTTCGGGACTGTTCGCGGGCAAGGGCACCCTCCTTCCGAGGTAAGCGGATTTTATAAGCTGCAGGAAGCGCCGTGGAGTCTGGTAATGATTGCTCCCGGCAAGGATATCCTTGCTCCTATCGTGCGTTTACGATCATATTACTTTATGATCGGTACTGGATTTATTGTTTTAATTTTATTATTAATCAGATTGGTTACGGGAGGGACGGTTTCCTCGATCAGGGATATTTCCCGGGCAGCGGATAGGGTCGCCCGGGGTGACTATGGCGATCCACTTCCTGTAAAGACCCGGGATGAAGTTGGAGAATTAACCCGCAGCTTCAATACTATGGTACTTCAACTTGAAGAGCGCATCCGGCTGAAAGAAGCGCTGGATGTGGCCATGGAAGTGCAGCAAAATCTTCTTCCAACTGAAATGCCACGAGCCAAAGGACTCGATATCGCCGGCAAAAGCATTTATTGCGATGAAACCGGCGGTGATCTTTATGATTTCCTTGAGGTATGCTGTCGTGATTCCGATCAGATCGGTATTGCGGTCGGCGATGTGTCCGGTCATGGGATATCGGCGGCGTTGCTGATGGCTACTGTGAGAGCCTTTTTACGATGCCGGGTGACACAACCCGGCGGCATCGCTGAAATTATTAGCGACGTGAACCGCCTGGCAGCCTATGATACGCGCGAAACCAGCCAGTTTATGACACTTTTTTATGTCGAAATCAATCCCGGCGAACAAACATTGAACTGGGTCAGAGCCGGTCACGAACCGGCTGTTTTTTACGATCCGGCCACGGATAAATTTGAGGAATTGCATGGGAAGGGGGTAGCCCTCGGAATTGACGGAGACATTGAATATCACGGAAATGTCAAAACCGGATTGTCCGGAGGGCAAATCATTCTGATCGGGACCGATGGCTTATGGGAGAGCCAGAATAAATCGGGAGAAATGTTCGGCAAAGAACGCCTGAAAGTACTCATTCGGGAGCATGCCCGGTCCTCTTCGGAAGAGATACTGACATTCATTATCGATTCTTTAAAAGCATTCCAAGGTTCAGTAAAACAGGAAGATGATGTAACGCTTGTTGTTGCTAAGGTAACTGAATGATTTTCACAAAATATTCAATTTTCAATAGTCAATTCCGGCTCGTCCGGGTTAGGATATGATGAGTATCAACGAACCGTATAGACCATGGCAGCTTCCGGAAAATCCTTTCGACTATGTGGCACTGGTGGGCCAATCGGATGGAATTGGAAGCATCCCCAGAGAAAAGCAAGGTATTGAGGTCGCCATTATCGGCGCGGGGTGTGCCGGCCTGTGCGCGGCTTATGAATTAATGAAGATCGGGCTGCGCCCGGTGGTGTATGAATCGGCCCGGAATGCAGACGGCACACCGCGAATCGGCGGGCGCATGTATACGTATAGATTTCCGGGTGACCCAAAGGCATTGGCTGAATTAGGCGCCATGAGATTCCCACCGACCCAAAGGACATTTATCTTCTACGTGGATAAATTCGGCTTAGATTACAGCCGGAGATTTCCTGACCCACTGGTGGTGCCGACCACCTTGTTCTTTAAGGGTCAAAAGTATTTTATTCCCGTTAATGGAAAACTGCCTCCCGATATTCAACGCGCGGTCAACGCCTGGAAAGCATTCATCAGACCGTTGGTGGATAAAATGCTCCGGGTGCGGAATAAACCGCAAAACCTCAACAGTCAGTGGCAGAAATTCGTAAAAGAATATCAGCATAAAAGTTTTTATCAAGTTCTGAATGAAAACGGATTCTCGAAACAGGAAATTGAGTATTTTGGATCACTCGGGCTTGGCACCGGTGGATTCGATTCGCTTTTTCAGATCAGTTTTTTAGAAATTTTAAGACTTGTGGTGTGTCGCTGGGAAGCAGACCAGCGGCTGATAAAAAGGGGTGCCGATCAAATTCCTTTTGGATTGTGGTCCAATACACGCAATTGCATCCACTGGGGTCCGATGAGTGTAAGGCAATTGAATCAAGAACAACCGAGGCCGGCAGTCAAAGAAATTTATGTGCCCACAGATCCGGCTGAAAAAGTTTTCGTGACGGATATCAAAGACGAGGTCCGACCATACGACGCGGTTTTAATCAGCTGCTCACTGCGGGCGCTTGAAATGGATATCAAAATTAATCGATCCGCGTTTTCAGATGATGTTTGGACGGCCATGCAAAACATCCATATGATCAACTCCAGTAAGGTGTTTGTCCGCACCCGTACCGCCTTTTGGAAACATCGGAATCCATCGCACACGCTGACCTGCACAATCACCGACGAAGCCACCCGCGGTACTTATCTTTTTGATTTTGAGGATACCCGCTCCGGAGTGATATGTTTAAGCTACAGCTGGGAAGACGCTGCTGTCAAATTCAATGCCTTGAGACATGAAGAGCGGGTTCAGACCTGCATACAGATTTTAGAAAAAATTTATGGCCGGGATCTTATATCCGATCAGGTTGTCGAATCCGTCAGCATTTCATGGGAAGAAATGAAAGGTTACAACGGCGCATTTAAATTAATGCAACCGGGTCAATATTCCTATCAACAGTCGCTATTTCGTCAACCTTTTACCCCCTTGCCACAACAGCATAACGGGGTTTTTCTCTCAGGCGACACAACGTCATGGGCAGGCGGATGGGTGGAAGGCGCCTTTCATAGCGGGTTGGACGCCGCCCTGGCCATAATAGAAAGGTTGGGTGGAAAAGTGAACTCATCTGAAATAGAAAGCTAAATAAAAGGCTAATGCATGCATTCATTGACTTTGCTTTGGTGATTTATCTCTTTTGCCATCATTTCATACTTAGCAGTTACCAATTCGAAAAACGCTTTTTCAGAGAGTTCTTTCAGGTATAGATCGGACAAGTACCACCGTTTGTCGTACCTGCCCACCTTTCTGAACATTTCGCAATTTTTGGCCACCATCAGGTCGAAAGCCTTCTTTCTCATACCCAAGGTGCTGGACGCCCGATCGAATTGCGTAAAGCCATGATCCTGTTTCTTATACTCGTCCCTGGAATGGAACGGTCTCAGAATTTGCTTTTCAAATATGATTCCCTCCTGTTCGGAGAGCATACGCGCCGTGCGGGCTACCAGTGCCCCAAGAAGGCGTCGGATGACCATTTTTTGCCTTGACCGCGGAAGGACGGAAAAGGACAATTCCGGCGTCTGCCTGATGAATCTGTCGCAATCATCAAATATCCTGGTTCAATATGCTTGTGGGGTGGACCCCCAATTCATTTTGCAGAAAAACCAGAATGGGCCGTATCCGCCCGTATGGAATCCGATCATCATGGCCCGTCTCGGCCAGTTCGTCCATCCATCGCTCAAGGGTTTGCTGATCGAGTCCCGCATCGGAAAATTTCTTCCGCATCATACGTTCCAATCCCGGTTCCACCGTTTTGATTTGACCGGTAAAAATCCTGTAATCGACCTTTTTAGGATGTTTTTTTCCGTAAAATTCTCTGTATAGGTCTGATTTTGTGACGCCATCATTTAAAAAGAGCCACAATTCAACCATGGTTCTGAACACGGATCCATGCACTTTCATAGCTTCCCTGGCTGGGGGAGCTTCTCCAAAAAGGATTCTGTAATGCCGATCCGATATAGATTTTACTCTTCTGTGCGTAACATTATAGATCAACATGTAGGATAGACCCGTTCGTTTAACCAGTGCCGGAATGGATTGTGAGAGGATAGTATCGGAAAAACGCTGCAGATCCTGATCCGTCAATTCAATGCGGGGTTTTTGCACTCTCATTCTTGTATGGTGATCCGTCATTGTCATTACCTGCAAAATTTCGGTTCTTGGTCGTTTTTTAGCGGAGTTGAAGACCCTGTTTTAATCTATTTATTTTTATCGATTTCAGTATCATCGTCCATAAATGACCTCATACCTAAAACGTTGTGAACGAACGCACGATTTGTCAAGACATAATCATTTCTTGCTAATCCGCCAAACCGGCCCGCTCGCTTACCAATTTTACCAGGTTGTCACAGACCAATACAGTGATTAAGATTGATATTATGATAAGGAGGTCGGAAAAATTATTACCGACAATAACCTTTCGGGGCAGAATCCGGAGGTATCGGGAATACGCCCCGGAGGCAGGGAGGTTATCATGAAAAAAACTAAAAAGATCCGCAAACCAGACTATGGCTGCAATAGCCGCTGTGTATTTGAATATGTCGAATGCATTGAGAAAGAAGACGGGGCATCAATTTGCAAGACCCGCGAGCAAAACTGCCTCGACGAGTGTCCGTTATAATCCGCAACGGTACCAATCATAAAAGGGGGCTCTTTACGGGTCCCTTCGTGCTTAACGCTTTTCCACCATCCACCATAAGATGACCCCCTTGTGGTACTGTAACCGACTAACTCAATTCATAAGCCACCGGCTATGCCGGTGAGAATTTAAGAGGTTCTACCGTTACCGCGAGGGCATGTATCAAGGGTGCAAATCTGATCGATGCCGGCGGCTTATGAATTGATATAAAAAAGAATTTTTGCATATTTTTTTCAATTTGTTGGTATACACCAGCAGAACAACCACCACCAAAGCTGGCTGAAGCAAATAAGATAGTTGCCAATGATGAATCGGTTAAGTGGTCATCAAAACCGACAGATCAGATAAAACAGAGATAAAAATGTCACGAAAATATTCGAGGTATAGCGGTAGCTGGTTAAAAGTATTACCTATCAAAAATTCTTTTTAAAAGTTTTAGAGAGGATTAAGATGAGCCAGAGTAAAGGCATGGTTACCGTCTATTATGACGGTGCTTGTCCAAAATGTGTCAAAGACAGGTATCATTATGAAAAGCTCTCTGGTAGTGCAGGAAAGAATGTAAATTGGTTTGATATTACTGGTCAAGAGGAGCGGCTGCATGAAATCGGCATCGACCCTCAAAAAGCGCTAATGGAGCTTCATGTTAAAAATGAGAATCAACAGATTCTTTCAGAGATCGATGCCTACATCCTGCTTATGAGGAAAGTACCGCTGTTGAGACCTTTGGCATGGCTAATTGGTCTTCCGCTGATTCGACCGATTCTTTCAAAAATTTATCACTGGCAGGTTAATTGCAGATTACAGCGCAGTGGACGACTGTGAGCATAAATCTGTGGATGGTTTGGACTCACAAAATCGATGGACTAACGGAAAGCGACTTTATCTTTGCTGCAAAGGCGACGAATTGTAATACAGTTCACAGTGTGTTGGGATATAAATCCAGCATCGTATTTGTTTAAGCTTCAGATCGGACAAGGTTTTTCCCCTTTTCTGTTTCCGCAAATTCTTCCAGTTCTGCCATCATCACAAGGTTCGTCTTCCATATCGAATCTTGCATGTTCTGCCCATTCGGGAGCATTTTGACAATATTGAATGCGACGATCTTTATTTTCATCAAATTCGATATTTTTATCTTTTCCCATGAGTTGTGTCTCCATGTTGCGGGGTTTTCGATTAATTTTGTCTCCACAGATATTTGAGGTGCTTGCCCAATTCAGTTGTCAAATGAACCATAAAAAGATGTCCTTAAAATAAGACCACAAGAATCGAGTGACAAGATAAAAAAAGGAACTTATCGATCTATCCCACGCCCATGATGTGCTGGTCTCAACGGGCGGATTCATCGAGTACGTACTCACGCAAGGCAAACAGGCCGTCGAAAAATATATTGACGCCTGCAAGCAATTGGAATTTGACATTATCGAAATTCCGGCAAAGTTTATCAATTCCCTCGGGCTGCAAAAGCTTATGTTTGAAGCAGCTGATCCACAGGTCTTTGCATGGTACATCAAAAACTATGGTCCCGAAGTCAATCTTTTCGTTGATCACAGCCAAATCGTGCAACTCGAGGCACTGCGTCAAGGGATTTGGGGAACCAAAAGTCTGTGGGGACGTGTGTTGACCTATAAAGGATAGAGAGACAAATGCAATGGATACGAAAAGAATATTATAGGGCATCATTATTTTCTTGACAAACTATACCACATTGTGGCAGGTACAAAAATAATTCTCATTTAAAGTCGAAAAAAGATTCTGAACTTGGTTCCTTACTAGTATAACTCCTCGGATTGTAAGATATTTCGGCCCTGCTGATCTCATTCTGATACCGCTACCTGCTATTTGAGCTTGATTTTCTTTCTCAATCCTAATTGCTGTAAAAGTTAAAAATCTATTGAAAAGACATCTAATCTTCCCAATTTGGTTTAAAAAATGGAGGAATGAAAAATGGAACAATTAAATGATATTTTATTGGAACGCTTAACAACAAGAGGAATCGCACCCAGTATCATACCCAGATTTATCAAAGACTTGACCTACACATTAGATATCGATCCTCAGATGAACCTTGGAGAAATAAACAGACGTTTACAATTGTTAGGCTGGTATGATTTTGAAGTGGATGACCATACCCTTCAATTGATATTAGCAACTGCATAGAAAGTTACCCAATCACGGTATTCTTCTATTTTTGAAAATCTGGGATAAAGCGCAAAACCATCCAGCTAATGATGATGGAACACGATAGTGAAATTGGCATGGACTTCAGGAAAAAGAGGTGAAAGAGGCCAAAAATGAAAACCCATGCGGAGAAAAGAACTTATGAGCGTTGTGGCTGTACCGCGCCTATTGCGTTTTCATATTTCGATAAAGAACAATGTTTTAATGTTAAGACAATTAATCACGGTGAGGGCGGTATGAGTTTTAAATCAAGTTTCTTCCTCCAACCCGGAGCAACTGTCTATATTAGGGTAAAAAAATTCCAGCCAAATGGTTCCGGCACCGTTGTTTGCAAGTGGTTACGCTCAGTCACCCTCGCAGAGGTAAAATGGTGCAATGAAGAGCTTGATGCCGACGCCTTTTTTTATCGGGTTGGCGTCAAATATTACGAACCGGTTTATTAACTTCCAATCATCCCCATGGGAATGAAGCAAGAAAAATGAAAAAAGCTGAAAACAATTTACGTTGGCAATCTACCGTTCAATGTTTCTGAGGAACGGGTTCGTGATCTTTTTTCCCGGGAAGGTACTGTTTATTCAGTTAAACTGATCAATAATCGTGAAACGGGAAAACCCCGCGGTTTTGGTTTTGTTAAAATGGAACATAATGAGGCCATATCGGCCATTCGAGCCTTTAACGGCACGGAATTTGGTGGTCGAACATTGCTGGTTAATGAGGCCAGAGAGCGCGGCGCCCGGTAAACTTCCTATTAAGTGGAATTTTTACCGCTAACTTCGTCAATATCTCCAGATAAGCAATTTCTAATCTAAAATATTTTGGATTGTGATACGCAATGTGAAAGTTGCCATTTTTAAGGAAAGGAGGGGATTTCAAATGTCTATCTTTTTAATGTTCGGGAGGTATTCATCTGAGGCGGTAAAAAACATCAGTTCAGATAGAACAGAGAAAGCCCGTGAAGTGATCCTGAAAAACGGTGGCAAGATAATATCCATGTACGCCGTCATGGGTGAACATGATCTTGTTTTCACTGTCGATTTCCCTGATGCAAACGAAGCCGTAGCTACCTCGGTCGCTTTGTACAAACTGACCGGGATTCATTTCACAACATCACCGGTAGTGGACGTGGAGCAGTTTGACAAACTCATCGGAAAAGCAGAGAAAATATAGCCATCTTACAAAAATTATCGGTACGGTTTATGAAGTAATGATTAAGCTTGGCAGAATGCGAGAAAGCAGGTTTGTGGATACGGTTATGGAGATCCTTCCGGAGGGGGTAGTCTCAATCTAATGGTTAATTCGCGCCAAATTTGGACACAAACGCATCCAATTCGTTTAGATACTTTTTTTTCTGTGCTGGATCCAGGAAGCTGGCGTTAAAAGCGTTGCGGGCAAGTTTATAAATATCTTCAGTGGTTAAGCCCTGGGTCTGGTGCAACGCCAGAAAATTTTCCTCGATATAGCCGCCAAAATAGGCCGGATCATCAGAGTTTACAGTGACCCACAGCCCTAAGTCCAGCATTTGCTTGAGGTTGTGCTGCTTCATGTCATCAAAAACCTTGAGTTTGACATTGGACAGCGGGCAGACGGTTAAAGGAATCTGCTTTTCAACCAGATAATCCACCAGTCCGGCATCTTCCAGACAACGAACCCCGTGGTCTATCCGATCAACTCGCAGAAGCTTTAAGGCCTGCCAGATATACTCCGGAGGACCTTCCTCGCCGGCATGGGCCACGGTTTTAAACTCCCATTGACGCGCCCGATCGAACACCGGGACAAACTTTTCAGGCGGAAACCCGAGCTCAGACGAATCAAGACCCACGGCCGTAATCAAGTCTTTAAAATTCCGAGCCTCCTCAAGGGTAGCCAGGGCCTCGGTCACACTCAAATGCCTTAAAATGCACATAATCAGCTTGGATGACAGGTCCAACTGCCGCCCGGCATCCGCCATGGCCCGGTGAATTCCCTGCACCACCGTTTCAAATTTGAGTCCCCGCGCGGTGTGGGTCTGGGGATCAAAAAAGATCTCCGCATGGCGCACATTCTGTTCGGCGGCTTTTTGCAGGTAGCTCCAGGTCAACCGGTAAAAATCATCTTCTGTGAACAGCACCTGTGCCCCTTGATAATAGATATCCAGAAAAGACTGAAGATTTTTAAAATCATACGCCCGACGGACATCGCCAACCGAAGCAAAAGGTAAATCGATACCGTTTTTTGCGGCCAATTCAAGCATCAGTTCCGGTTCGAGCGCACCTTCGATGTGTATATGTAATTCGGCCTTGGGAAGACCGTGAATAAAGGCTTCCATTTTTTAAATATCTCCCCGCAGTTTTTATCTCAGATAACCTTGGCCGATCTATCGAAAACGGGAAGTCAGGACATCGGCCTGGACAACCTTGCGCAGTATTTTTACGCCGACCCCGAAGCGGGAGATTTTATCGCCCAACGTTTTACACCAGATCACCTGGCCATCCCGCATGAAATAGGCTTTTTCGGGGTGATCTCCTTCCGGTGAAACCATTTTGATACTGACATTTGATCCGGGTTCAAGGGCGCGATCAGTTTCAAAATAAAGGCCTTCCCGGCTTTGGTTGCCCATTTTAACCGGAATTACGTCAAAACTGTCTTTGCCGCCTTTGGCATCGTGTGCCGCCAATAAAACCTGAATGGTGGTTTCCTCCTTTTGCCGGGAGAAATGACGCCGATTGGTTTCAGCCATTCCACACCTCCTTTGATGTATGGTTTGCTTGGCTTGTTTAACCCTTAACAAACTGAATTAAATAATTTAATCACGATGGTCGGACATCAACCCGAATCCCAAAAGAATCGAGAGCTCAGAGGAGCAATTTGACACCAGCCAGTGAGAAGCGCGGGAATCTTCAGCAATAATGAAGCATTTTCGCATCCGATCCGAAGAGGCAATCAGGGGAATATCTACTTTTCAAGCATTAATTGAATTGAGATGTTTTGACTAACTATAACATAAGATGCGATTTTGAAAAATAAAGGGGATACGGAAAAATCCGCATCCCCTTTGGCAGAGAAATATACATTGGACGACATCCCTTTTGACACCAAAAAGGGTAGTTTAAGAAAAAGGCAAACACTGGAGCAGCACCAAGCTGCCTTTTCCTTAAATGCATTTTTTCAACGTGGGTTAATACCGCCGATGAACAATCCGGCCGTCAAACAGGGTCATGTCCACCCGAATCTCCGGCAGCTGCGACGGCGGGATTACCAGGATATTTTTGCTCAGAACCACCAGGTCCGCCCTTTTATCGGGTGCGATGGTTCCTATGTCGCCGGCCTTGTGAACGGCCGCGGGGGTCGATGTGTAGGCTTTCAGCGCTTCGGCTACCGTGACCCGGGAATCCGGATACCAACCGCCTTCCGGTGTTCCGTCGGCCCGCAGTCGCGTTACGGCCGCATGAATCCCCAACAGCGGATCAGGGTCGCACACCGGACAGTCGGAACTGAACATGACCGGTGCGCCGGTATCCATCAGTTGACGAAAGGCATAGGTCCACTTTCCCTTTTCTCCCACTGCCAAATCGATGAGATTCATGTCCAGCACCAGGTTGGCTGGTGTCACACACAGTGCCACATTGAGGTTTCGAAGTCGATCGGCATCCTCCGGCCGGAGCATCTGTACATGTTCGATGCGATGGGGAATGGCGGGCGACGGTGAACCGGAAGAGGTGCGGCGCGATTCGAGGGCTTCAAAAATGTTGATCAGTTCCCGGTTGGCGCGATCCCCCACCGCGTGCACCATCACCGACAGGCCGGCATTATCCGCCTTGTCGATGTCCTGGGCCAGGACGTCCATATCTATCAGGGGCATGCCGCGTTCAGCATCCAGGTAGGGGTCGATCAACCAGGCGGTACGGGCACCCATCCCGCCATCGGAAAAAAACTTGACATGACCGACGCGCAGCCTGTCGTTGCCGAACCCCGTGCGAAGGCCCAGATCGATGATGTTGTCCAGGTCGTGCCCGGGCAGGGTCACCCAGGATCGAAGATCGAGGCGACCTTCCTGGTCCAGTTTCTGGAAGGTCTGAAATGCGCTGGCACCGTCCTTGTCCGCCATTAAACGAACGTCGTGAATGCCGGTGACTCCCCGGCGGTGAAGGGCCTTAGCCGCATCTTCAACGGCTTCCATCACCGAGTCTGCATCCGGCGGCGCAATGGCCTGTCGCACGAGATTGATGGCCAGTTCCCTTAAAATTCCGCTGGGTTCGCCGGTGGTATCGTGTTCGATCCGGCCTTCTGGTGGATCCGGTGTGTCGGCGGTAATGCCGGCCAAGCTCAGAGCGCTGGAGTTGGCTGCGGCAAGGTGCAGATCGCAGCGCCAAAGCAGGACCGGATGGGCTGG
>JAIVWA010000006.1:0-25341 GCA_049190255.1 Gammaproteobacteria bacterium
ACATCATGTTTGCACATGATTTATGCCATAGCCAGATTGAATATTTATGCAATTCTACCTGTCGAGAGCCTCCCTTCGAGAGCCTCAGGGTCTAACGACAGGGTCGAACGATCGATTTAAATAGAAAAGACAGAGCGAAGCGATACCACAAATCTTCAATCTTCAATCTTCAATCTTCAATTCCGGCTTGTCCGGGTTGGGTCTAAGATCAGTGAACTCATTTTTTGCCTTTGCCGTTGGTAAAAACCCTCCCAAAACCATGCAGAACAACACCGGCTAATGCGCCCAGCACCGCCATCCAGCCCATTATATCCAGCCACTTGGCGCTGTCCCGGCCGGGCATGTAGAAACCGCCGAGGCCGGCCAGGCGGCTGTCCTGGTTGATATGGCATTCGGTACAGGCGACCACATTTTCCTTGGGTGCCACCATGTGGGTGATCGGAAATACATAGGTGGTATCCACAAAGTCAAATTCGCCTGAAAAGGGAATATCCATGGCCTCCTGCCCTTTACTCAGGGCTCTATTCCAGTCAAGGGTTGACCAGTAACCGTCTTTGCCCGACAGCAACGGCACCAGCAGGGTTTTATTCACCTTGTCGTAAGGCTGTTTGCCCCGGTGAACTTTAAAGGGATAGATGCGGGCGTTGGCATCCAGGCGGCTTCCCTCGGGCCAGGAGACCTTAACGGTCTGGCCGGGATCAATTTGATCCTTGGCGGTGGTCGAATGAATGATGCCGTTGTACCAGTAATATTCAGGTTTAATATTTTTGGCCCACTTCATCTGCCCTTTAATGGACATATAGTCATATTTTCCAAACTCGTCCTTGGTCTTGTATTTTTTGCCGTCTTTGGTTTTGCCGGCCTGGGACCAGTCCCAGGACAATTTGGTGGGGTTGACCCGGGCAAATTCGGGAATGTGACAGCTCTGGCAGGCCACCTTGTCGGTGTGGTCGTTGGCCTTGGAACCGGCTTTGTGCGGTGTGCTGGTGTGACAGGATTCGCAGTTGATTTTTGAAGCCAGGTCATCTTCCACCAGGCTCTTTCGATCCTGGGCCGCCGGCAGGGTATAAACCCGTCCGGCAATTTTGTGCAAGTTGGTTGTGTGGCAGCGCACGCAATCGAAATTTTTACCGTCCAAACCCATATGGACATCCAGGTCCTTATTCGGTTTGGCCAGGGAAGTATCCAGATCGCCGTGCTTTACGCCGTCACCGCCGCCGCCGTAAAAATGACAGGAGCCGCAGTTTTTGCGACCGGGCCGGCCGATACTCTGGGCGGCTTCTTGAAGCTCAGCCTGAATCTCTTTGGCAATCTCCAGTGAGTCCTCATCTCCATCTGCGAGAAAGCCCTTGATATCATCCACGGCTTCATCAAAGTTCATTTCTTTTTTACTGTGACAGACCAGACAGTTGACTCCGCTTTCCATGGAGGTCCCCCATCCCGGGTGACAGGACAGGCAGCCCTTATCTTCAGTTTTATTGGTGGATATACAAAAATTGTTGAGTGAATTTCCGGCTTTGCCGTATTGCCTGCTCTTATCAGACGGATCGGCCAGCCAGGTCCAGTGAACGGTTTTATGAAACTGGGCCTGGGCCTCGGAATGACAGGAAAGACAGGCCTGGGTGACTTCCATCCCGGACTTAAAGTCCTGCTGTAAGGCCTTGTGTTTGGTGTGATCGGTCGTATTCCAGGCTTTTTTGTCTTTGGTTGCCTGTTGGGCCATGGTTCGGCCGGGTGCCTGGCTCTCATCGCTCTGAGAAGCAAACAGCAGTGCCGGCCACAGCATCAAACACACGGCAGTCAGAATGATATACTTAAGAAAAGGCTTTTTCCTTTCTGATATTTTCATTATGATGTCGGTTCCTTGGTAATCTCATAGGTACCGTCCTTTTTAAAGGTCAGATACCCTTCGAGGTAGTAAACGTTTTTCATTTCCGGTCTCACGTCCTGGACCATGTAATAGGACTCACCGCTGCGGGCACCCGTACCACAGACAAATACGATGGGTTTATCGGCAGGCAGGGTCTTGATTTTGTCTTCCAGCTGGTCAACCGGGATATTGACGGCGGTTTTAAAGTGGCCGGCGGCGAACTCATCCGGATCGCGAACGTCGACGAGCATCATGCTCTCCGGATTTTCGTTGACCATCTTGATGAAGGCGGCCGTATCGATGCTGCCTTCTTCTGCACCGGCTTTAACTTTGGTTGCCGCCATTGTGGCTGAGCCGGCCCCTCCGGCACCATAGGCCGCTTTCCAGGCCGGATATCCGGCCGCATAAACCTTGACCTGGGTATAGCCCAGATCAATGGCTTTCTTGGCCGACTTGTGGCTCAACCGGCATTTAAAGCCGCCGCAATAAAAAACCAGCGTTTGGCTTTTATCCTGGGGCAGCTGATCGGTCATCTTGGCAAACTGGCTGTCCGGAATGCTGATGGCTCCGGGGATGTGGCCTTTGTCGTATTTTTTACGCTTGGGTCGGGAATCGATCAAAACCATGCCGGCATTTTTGTCGAGCTGTTGTTTGACCCATTCAACGGAAACCGAAGGATAGTTGCCGGGGACCTTCTTGTATTTCGGGAAACCATCGGCAAATACTTTAACATTGGTGTAACCGAGTTTTTCCGCCTTCCTGGCGGATTTGTGACTCAGCTTTCAGGTGGGGCCGCCGCAGTAAAAAATAAGCACTGCATCTTTACTGGCGGGCAGTTGAGCGGTCATCTTATCGAATTTGCTGTCGGGAATGCTGACAGCCCCGGGAATGTGGCCTTTGTTGTATTTGGCACGTTTGGGCCGGGCATCGATGATCATGACGTCTTCCGCCATGGGAACGCTGATGTTCTGCATGACGAAATTAACATCAACAATGTCATGGAACTTCCAGTCGGTCTGGGATGCCGCCTTGGCAGTATCCTCAGCCGGTTTTGTGGTGGCACATCCCGCTGCAAGGGCCAGAACAAGGCCGATGGTCAGGAATAATGCCGAAAATCTTTTAATGCGCATAATTACCTCCTCCTCTTTTACTTACATTTAGCCGGTGTCGGAGAATCGGCTGCATGGTCATGAAGATACGTATATATGTCGGTTACCGCGACTTCCGACAGTTGGCTCCAATCTTCCTCACAACCGAACTGGTTTAAATCCTTGGATTCAAAAATAGTCGTCCACTGGGCCATGGTTTTGTCGGCCGGGCTGATGGGGGGTGTTTTTGAATCCACCTCTCCGCGCTCGTAACAGGCTTTGTAAACTTTGCGGTAGGTGTATTTGCCCTTGCGTTTGTTGCCTTTTTCAAGCGCCAGGCTGATGCCGACCGTGCTAAACACGAAAACGAATGCGGTTAACATGAATAAGATTTTTTTGATCATAATTCCTCCTCTTTAATATTGCTGATCGTAAATAAGAATTTGATATTGTTATGTGTTTCTATTTTACTCAGAAAAACCTGATATATCGTCTCCAATTGAGGCCGATAGCAGGTGATTTCAAATAGCAAGCATCGTGCCAGGGTTAACAACATTTTAACCATTTGAAATTATTATAAAATTTTTCTGCACGGTATGACAGGGGTGATAACGGCATTTACAGGTATTAACATATGTTAAGTTTACATGTTAACATCCAACCCGGACAAGCCGGGATTGACTATTGAATATTGAATATTTGTCGTAAATCAGCCTACGGAGGGCAAAAAATAGCTTTTAAGGTACTACAAGGGCATAGAATGGAACCCCTGGCCCAGACCTGGCATGTCAAAATGTAGTGATGGAAAGCCAAGCCCATAGAATGTGAAAGCAATTTCATAGCCACATCACGTCGCACCAGGGCGGGCTTGAACCCCTGAACGCTTACAAAAAGTCTATCGACAAAGCAGGATTGCGCGCTATTATATAAATACGGATTTACGGTTCAATGAGGCAATTTCTCCGGGCCGTACGATTTCAAGTTAGTTTCGAACCAATGGAGTCTTGGAGTATTGGAGTAATGGACGCAAGGTCGATATCTTTTTACATTACTCCATCACTCCATTACTCCACTATCGCAAAACTTAAAAACTCTGATAAAATTAAGGGCTAATTCTTATCTAATTAATAAATGCGGAGGGGAATAACCATGCATTTTAAAATGGGTGACTTTATCATGGGCATGGGCAAGGAATTTGCCACCGAAGCCATGGATATCTCTGAGAAATTGTCTTTGAACGAAGGAAACATTCTCTTTAACGCTGGAGATTCCGCCGGTCATTTCTATGTTTTGCTCAAAGGGCAGGTTCGACTCAGCCTGGGCCAAGACCGGCCGGTGGTTTACAATGCCCGACAGCCAGGAGAAATTATTGGCTGGTCCGGACTGATCGGTCGGGATGTTTATTCCGCTACAGCAGAATGCGGGGAATCTACGAATTTACTCCGATTTGATCGGGAGAGTTTTCTTACAATCTTGAAAAAAAATCCGGCCAATGAAGCGCTCCTGTTTAGACGGCTGGCCGAAATGCTGGGCAATCGTTTGCTTGAGCTTTACCCGACCATCACCTAATTTTACATGAAAATTAAGGTATAAAAAGATTGGTATTTTTCTCATGCTCGACCGTTGAAGTGGGCGTCGGGCCGTAATCATGCCCCGGCCACACGATGGTATCTCCGGGCAGGGTGAAAATCTTCTCCCTAAAAGACATCCGCAACTGCAATCTTGATCCGCCCGGCAAATCAATTCTTCCCACCGCTCCCACAAAAAGTGTATCCCCGGTAAAAAGGTGACCATCAGTGTACAGGCAGATACTTCCCGGCGTGTGGCCCGGGGTGTGAAGGACTTTTAAGGATGTCTCGCCGATATGGATAAGATCGTTGTCTCTCAGCAAAACATCAGGCTTGGGGGACCCTTTACCCCCGAGCATCCTGGAAAAGGTTTTGTGAATCACTTTTCCCAGGCGATCGGCATCCAATTCGTGAATAAGGAGTTTGGTGCTGGTGGCCGCTTTAAGCGCTTTATTTCCGGTCGTATGGTCGGAATGGCCGTGGGTGTTAATGATGTGGGTTATCCGGTATTGCAGCCGTTGGGCTTCGGACAGAATGCGATCGGTTTCAGAGGCCGGATCTATCAACGCGCAGGTTTTGGAAACCTCGTCGCCGATCAGGTAGCAAAATACGGCCATCTTTGACAATTTTATCTGCTTAATTACCATATTATTCACATCCTTATGGATCGAAGGTCGAAACCAAAAACCGTCTCAGAGTGCACCGGACCAAGGCGCAGATGGCGAAGCGGCAATCATCTGCAATCTGCCGGCGGAGCAACACCGGAATCACGGATTATAGCGGTTGTCATAAATATGTTCCGTTTGCCTGATTTCTAAAAAGGAGAGAATAAAATATATAACATCCTCAAATTATTTCAAACATGACAACCGCTATATTATTTTTTTATTGAAAAAAATCTAGACTTTTACGCAACGACGTGCAATATTTCAATCAATTAATATTTTGATTATGGACAATGCCTCATGGCACAAACGCAAAACAACCAATTGGCATAACTGGCAACCGATGTACTTGCCGCCCTATTCGCCCGACCTCAACCCTATAGAGCGCATCTGGCTTACGATGAAAGCACGCTGGTTCAATAACCATGTTTGTAAAACTGAAGAAAAATTATTAGAGCGTTTGGATCAGGCCATATTGGACGTTATCGACAACCCGGAGAAGACACAACAAACTACCGCTATCGGAACGTTATTTTGACAAACGCTCTATTTAGGAGTATTTGTCCCGGGCGGCTTCATTAACCCCTGTTTTGGCAGAAGTCAACAGGATAAGAAAATAGAGGGGAAAAATAGCAATCCAAGTTTGTTGACATTTGTTCTGAAGCGCCTTAGGTTTACGGCAACTGTATGCCGGTTTGCCAGTTAACCCCATAATAATGCAAAATTTAGGATTGTTTTTTTCCGGCCAACGGGGTAACGGGCTCAACCGGTCAACCTTTTTCTTATGTGAATGGAAATAGATAATGTTTGAAACCCGTGAACAAGTACTTGAAAAAATCATGGCCCAACCCAAACCCAGCTGCCCTCACTGCGGTATAGAGATGAACCTGTGGGAGGTCCCGCCGATGAACGTCGGTGATGGTCTCGGCTGGGGCGCGCCTTTTCTGTTTTTATGCTTTAATGATGAATGCCCGCTGTATCAGCAGGGCTGGGACCATCTGAAAGAAAATTATGCCCATCACGCCTCCTATCGCTGCATGAACTATCCGGGAACCGAACAGTATGAACTGATTCCGGTGTTCAGCGATCAGGGCGGACGGGGCCAGATTATCGATGAAGAGGTACTGGCCGAACAGGAAGCCATCAAAGAGGCCATAAAGAATGGGTTTGCCATGCTGGCCGAATGTTTTGTCAGAAAAGACGGCCCCACCGTTCTCACCATCCTGATGGATTCAGCCCACCCGAACCGGGTGCGCCAAAAGGCAGCCGAAATGATTGGGGACATCGGCGAAGTGGAAGCCATCGAGCCTTTGCGCAATGTCAAATTCGGCAATGAACTGGTCCAAAAAGAAGTTGATGCGGCCATTTCGAAAATACACGCCAAAAATTTTACCCGCGAGTGCCCGTTTTGTGCCGAGATCATTAAAAAACGGGCCAATGTATGCAAGCATTGCGGAAAAGAAGTGGCGGGGGTGTGACCCCGCGATCGTTCGCTAAAGGGCCATCCAAACTTTCCACCTGGGTATACCGTATAGCAACCAATAGAATCAAAAAAACCTGACTAAGAGAATATCAGTCAAAAAATTGCCGAACACTGCTGATACCCTTAAAGGGCAATAACTGAATTTTCACTATCCCCAAATGGTGTAGGCACAAATTTGTCTGCATCTCCATCATTTTGCCAGTTCCTATTATCTAACAAATAACGAAACTGGTAGTCTCGCCCTTTTTCCAGATTTAAAGTCGCCGTAAAGGCGCCCTTTTTTAGCTTTTTCATAGGAGTCGAGAAAAAATCCCAGTTGTTAAATTCCCCGACTACATGGGCGCTTCCGGCTGATTTTCCTATTTCTTCAGAGATCCGAAAAGTAACTTTGCAAACTGGTTTTCTTTTTAGATATTGCTTTTTGATACTCATTATACCCTCCTCCTAAAAATATGTCTGATAATAATAGTCCCAAGACTAAAACTTCAGGATCGATGTGGACAAAAGAATCAAACCCCTCAGAATCAAACCGGCCTGTGACCCAGGCCGGCCTCTTTAAAAAAGGTAACATTAAGCTGTTTCCAAATAAAGTCAAGGGGCCTAACCAAATTTTAAATATTAATACTGTTTGGGTTTCACTTCGGAATCCACAATTTATGGATTGGATTATCATGTGCGGGAGCTATCCGAAATCTAACAAAAATCTATCCAATCGGATACCACAACATCTTGGGGGTAGGTAAAGCACCAAAAAATTTCTTCCCAATTAATGTATTCGCTTAACTCCTAAAAACTTGCATCCAGTCATCAGGCGAGACCCCAGGAATATCAATTTTCTTCGTTTGATAAAAATCGGTAATTGTATTGAAGACATTGTCGGCAAGGCAATCTTCAAGCGTAGCTGCCAACCGACCAACAGTATCCTTTGGGAAACAAAAAAAGTCTCCGGAGATGGTCACACCTTTGTATTTGCCTCCTTCGATAGCAAATTCGGCACGGATTAAACCACCGGAAGCTTTATGCATTCGCTGGACAACCTCCAGCCCCGAACGTACTTTAACCACGCGTCCTTCAACCCGCTTGCCTTTCTGGAAGAGCCAGGCATTATTGATCATTGATGCTTCCAACTCTTTTACTTTAGCAATAAGCTCATCATTTTTATTAGCCGGCTTCAGCGGACCCAACAACTTCTCGAACTCCTCAACCATCATATTGTTCAATGTTGGTTCGTCCAATTGTTCGTATTTTTGCTTTCCCAGTTCTCGTCGGATCGTGCTCAGATTCTCTTCAATGGTTTTCTTGACTTTATCACGGAACTTTTCATCCGGGATTTTCAACACCCGAGACATGGTCTCATAGTCAAAATCCAGGATCAGATTGCCGACGAAAACAATACTGTCGCCGATCTCCGCAGCTCCCGTGCCCGATATTTTACGGGCTTCTACAATGAGGTCATTGACCGGTTTGTATTCAGCCGCAATACCGATCCGTTGATGAACCTCGATCACAGGTTGTAGAAATTTTTTATAGAATACATCAATTCGTTTCGGAGCAATGGGATTGTCTCGATGGAGAATGAGCTGGAAGAAGAGCTGGTTGCCGTCCAGGAAAACTGCCCCACCGCCGACCTCCCGTCGGAAGACCGGAATGTCATTGGCCCGGCAAAACTCCAAATCCACTTCCTGCACCACATCCTGGTGAAATCCGATACAGACATAGGGTGTGGCCGGTGAAAGTAAGCATAGGGACTCACGCCCCAGCTTCGCCAACGCATGATACAATAGCTGGGATTCCTCCCAGGGGACTTTGCCTAAATTATACAGTTCCACTTCGAGTATTCTCCCCTAATATGGGTCCCATAAATTCAAATTGCAGGATAAAAAAATAGCTTTGTTAGTGCATAATATGCCTTAATTGCAGACCAAAGTTGGGTTACGCTTTAATGGTGACAAATTGCTATTTTAAAGCTTTTTGAATAAGCTGCACAATATCCATGACCTCTAAAGATATTTTATTTCTTCTGGTATATGTGGCCATGGTGCGCACACACTGCTGGCAGGCGGTCACCACGGCCTCTGCTCCGGTGTGCAGTACTTCATCAATCTTGGCTTTGGCAATATCTGCAGTAAGACCGGAATCAATCATCTCCAGATTGCCGCCGCCGCCGCAACATTTGCAGTTCTCACGATTGTTGGTCAGCTCGACGAATCGTATCCCGGGGATGGATCGAATGATATCCCGCGGGGCGTCATACTCTCCCGACCCCCTCCCAAGATCGCAGGGGTCATGGTAAGTTACCGTTAAATCCAGCCCTTGAAGCAAAAGGCGACCTGATTTGATCAGCCCCCATAAAAACTCGGTGACATGGGTGATCTCAAATTCACGCGGGTAGTACTCCTGCCACATCCGGTAACAGGAAGGGCAGGCAAAGATCACCTGCTTCGCTCCCTTGGCCTTTACAGCAGCGACATTGTTTGCAATCAAACCATCGAGCTGGTCACCGAGCCCGGCGCCGAGCAGGGGAAACCCGCAGCACCACTCATCTTCACCCAGGAGGGTAAAGTCGACCCGGGCCGCATCGAGGATTTTTACCAGGGCTATGGGAATTTGCTGGGCCAGCGGGAAAAAGGACGATACGCAGCCGGTAAAATAGACCAGCTCGGCCCGGTCCCTGATATAGCGGTGATCCGGGGCATCGGGTATATCTTCCACCCATTCGGCCCGTTCTTCGTTGTCCTCTCCAAATACGTTGTGACTTTCATCCAAATTTTCCCGGATCATATCAATTTTTCCGGGATACGCATCAGAATCCACAAGATCCCGGCGAACAGAATGCCAGAGCTGCGTCAGGTCTATCCCCACCGGGCAAACCTGGCGGCAGTTCCCGCATAAGGTGCAGCGGAAAACCGTATCGCTGAAAGCACGCAATTCTTCTGCGGTCGATTCTCTGATGCGGCAAAGTTTTCGCCAAAACCCCGTTCGTGTCTTCAGTATCCGGCCAAGTGTCGTGAGGCGGTAAACCGCCGATAGCTTTCCGTCAAGGCTGCCGGCAACCGCCGGGCATACGTCAGCGCAGGCCTGACAGTTCGTGCAAGCCTGTATCTGTAAAAGCTGCCTGATGCTGTAGTGCCTATTCGACATGTTAATCCTGCTTGTATTTCTCGATATCTTCCAGAAGCCATTTTTCAAGGTCCGCCGGGTCATGGATCAGGTTGTTCAGTTCGTCCCTGTCGGCCGGTTTGATTTTATACATCCACCCTGTATCGTAGCAATCCTGGTTAATGAGTGCGGGCTCGGCCTCGAGTGCTTCATTTCCCTCAATCAGTTCGCCATTGACCGGTGCGTATACCTTTCCCAGCCATTTGCCCGATTCCACCTGGGCGAATTTTTTGCCGATCTTCAGCTTTTTTCCTGCAAAGGGGATCTGTACATAGACAATATCTCCGGCCATTTGTTGGGCAAAATCGTCCATCCCCATAACCAGGATGTCGCCCTCGACTCTCACCCAGTAATGGTTTTTTTCGTAGTACAGATCTGCGGGCAAGTGGTATCCTTGAATTTCCATATTCTTGTTCCTTTCTGTTGAATGGGTAATGGGGCCGAAAATTAGGAAACAGGCGTTTCAAATTTCATTTTTCGCACACGCCTTGGTTTCCGATCGGGCATTGATGATCAGTGCGATGGGGGCTGTTATGATATGAGACATGCGCGTAAAAGGGATCAGCGCCATAAAAGCACCTACCAGGATCGCGTGGGCATACCACATATAACCGTACGTATCCGTTAATCCGCTCATGCTTTTCAACAGCAGGCTGACGCCATACCCGAAAAACGCCCATCCCGCCCCATCGGGCCAGCCGGTCATGGCAATGCGTAGCCCCTCCAGAACAAATCCCACCAGAACGATCAGGCCGAGCAATGCCGGCATGCCCCGGCCCGGTTCCGGCAGCGAGGCAATATTAACGATCTGCTCATTTCTACTGCGGATAATGGCGGCAGCCGTACCGGCGAGGATCATGAGGCCGGTCCAGTCGAAGAGAAAGGCGCGCATGGCATGGTTCTTATCCAGCATCGCCACGGTTACGGGCCAGTCCGGCAGAAAGATCGAAAGAACGAGTGCTGTCAGGCCGAAAGCGAAACGAAAAAGAAACGGAAAAAAGATCAGCGCGTGGATGATCCAGCGGGCTGGTGACAGCCGGAAAAGCCGTTGCAGAAAAAGCACATCGGCGATCAACGTGTGGAGCAGGCAGAAGAATTTATCGGGAAAAAGGGCGCCGGGTGCGGACCGGTGCGCTCCCTTATCGATTGATCCTGAGAACCAGACAGCACCGAGTCCGACCATGCCTACCAGAAATATGAATAAGGAGACAAGGGTCGTTTTGTCGCCCACCGAGAAAGTAGCGACATGACAGGGCATGCACAGGATACTTTTAGCGGGCAGTATCATGGATGATGCGCCTAATGTATTCCCCTGAAAATGGCAGTTTCCGCATCGTGCATCAGTTTCGGACCCAAGCGCCTGATGGGGCAGCAAGGCCGAGCCGGGCCGAAACGCGCCGCTCCAGATGACACTTTCCGATTCGGGGCCTGCCGTCGGAATCCCTGCTTGCATGTGGCAGGCCTTGCAGGTAACACGTGTATGGGCATCGTGGATGACCTTTTCATCATGAGGCGCATGGCATTGGCGGCAATCGACCGCAGCGACCTCCTCATGGTCTTCCTCAACCGCCCGGGTGTGACAGCTCAGGCATTCAATGCTCCCGTGCATGGACAATGCATGATCATCCGTCATTTCTTCATGGCATTCCGTGCATTGGGCATTGGTGTAATCACCACCGGCATCGACTTGTGCTGCAGACACCGGTGGGAATCCGATTAGAACAGCAAGAATGACTATCTGAACAATAAACCTTTTCATATCCATATATCGGTTTACATCCATATACCTCTTCATGGGTTAAATCATGCTCTTGACCATCCCTCCATCCACATTGATTGCCTGGCCGGTAATGAACTTGGCTCGGTCCGACGCCAGAAATGCCACCAGGTTGGCGATATCCTCCGGGTCGCCATGATGACCCAAAGGGATATTCTGCTCGGCGAACCATTTGATGGCCTCCGGGCCTGACATATTCAGCATTTGTCCCAGTTGATCTCCCAATTGACCGGAGCCATCCCAGAGGGAGGTGCGAATCGGTCCGGGACAGACGGAGTTTACCAAAATGTTGTCCTTGGCGGCATAGTTGGCCAAATCCTTGGAAAACATGATGACCGCCGCTTTAATCGCATCGTAGTCGACCAATCCGCCCGGCTGCTTGCCGAATATGGATGAAATATTGATAATGCGACCCCATTTTTGTTCGCGCATATGGATCACTGCAGCTTTGCAACAGCGAATCAGGCCGAAGAGCATAAGATCCATATTGTATCGGAACTCCTCTTCAGGAAGCTCCATCAGGTCGCTCAATCGCCCCGTGCCGGCGTTATTGACCAAGATGTCGATGCGGCCAAATTTTTCGGCAGCCTGGGTCACAAAGCTGTCAACGTCTTTCGGTTTGGCGATATCGGCCTGGATCGCGAGAACCTCTATCCCTTCGGCTTTGAGCTCTTCGGCCGTCTCCTCCAGGCGCTGCTTTCCGCGGGCGCAAATGGTCAAATTGCATCCCTCCTGTGCCAGGACCTGCGCGCAGGATTTGCCGATACCCTGGCTGGCTCCTGTAATCAATGCTACCTTCCCATCTAATGATAAATCCATTGAAGACCTCCTTTCAGTTGGGTTCAGTGTTTTTAAATCCATCCGCCATGTTTTGGAATGTCAGCGGATTTTTATCATACTCCGGTGCAAGGATTTTATTCTGCATGGCAAATGCCATGGTCCGGTCCACATCCACAACCAAAGGGCCGTCTGTCGAAAGGCGGATGGTCGCCTTCTGTCCCTTTTTGATTTCTATTTCGCGTTCACCATCCAGCGCCAACACACAAGGATTGAAGATGATATCCACTTCTTCGCCCGGTGCCATCAGTTGCACGGTTTCCACCGACACGGTTTCAACGACCCCGGGGCCGATGGGCGCCGTAATCGGCCGTCCATTGCTGCCTAATTTCAGATGCATGCTGCAAGGATCGGCAGGAGCGATGGAACGGAGCATCCCGCCGATGGAGGAAAAACCGATACTTGCCGGACTGGAACGATTCAAAAAAACCTGTCTGATTTTATCCATTTTCCATATGGCCCGTGAGCCGATAAAAATATCATCACATACCACTGCATCGACAATGGCCATATCAACGGGCTGCCCTTCGGCCATGACTTCAAGGCAGGTGGAAGTAAAAGTTCCTTCTTTGCGGGAGACTTTTCCGGTGGCGATCAGGCCGGCGGCCAGCCCTGCAATCGTTCCTTCAATCATGTAAGGGAATACGTTGTTGGTACCGGTTGAGACCGGAAGAATAGGGACATGGCATGTGCCCTTGGCAACTACGCGATTGGTTCCATCACCGCCTAGCGTGATAATGCAGTCGGCACCGTTTTTCATCAGCATCTCGGCTGCACGCATGGAGTCTCTTTGATCTGCCTTGGTTTTAAAAACCAACGCTGAGATGTCCATACCGATATTCAGGCTATCAAGGGCCCGCTCAACAATGCCGTAATAGTCGGGCATATAGCTTATCTGCCTCACGCCGGCTGCCTCCAGGCCGAGCAGAATACGCCGCACGATTCTAACCTTTTCCTGGTTATTAAACACACTGCCGTAAGCAACCAGCCTGCGAATATCGGTTCCAGAGGCTGGATTGGCGATAATGCCGACCAATGACATCTTTCTAACCTTTCTCTCTTTCCGCGGGTCCGCCTGGGGTGCATACATCCACGGGTGTCTTAGCCAGGCGTCAGCGGGTTAAGACACCCAGCCGCTGCCATTACGCCATCACTTTTTTAACCGCATCAATGAGCTGCTGCTCGCTCGGTATGAAGGCCTGCTCCAACGGCTGTGAAAAGGGAACCGGGCAAAAAGGCGCGGCCACCCGCAGGATCGGTGCATCCAGGTAATCAAAGGCTTTTTCAGCCACCATTGCGGCAATTTCAGCCCCTGATCCGGCGAATTTCACTTCTTCGTGCACGATCACCAGCCGGTGGGTCTTTTTGACGGATTCGATAATGCCCTCCTCGTCCAGCGGGTAGAGCGTACGTGGATCCACTACCTCGACACTGATCCCGTCGGCGGCAAGCTTTTCGGCCGCGCTCAAGGCGGTATGAACCATATTGGCCGTGGCCACGACAGTGACGTCCTGGCCTTCGCGCTTGATATCGGCCTGGCCAAAGGAGATGGTGTAATCCCCATCAGGAACCTCCCCTTCGACGGCATAAAGCATTTTATGTTCCAGAAAAACCACCGGGTTGTCATCGCGAATCGCTTCGATCAGGAGCCCCTTGGCATCATAGGGCGTGCTGGGCATGACCACCTTCAGCCCGGGCAAATGCATGAACAGGGCTTCCAGGCACTGGGAATGCTGGGCCGCTGCCCCGATCCCGGCGCCGCACGAGGCGCGCATAACCATGGGAATTTTGGCTTTGCCGCCAAACATATATTTCATCTTGGCGGCCTGATTATAAAGCTGGTCCAGGGCCACGCCGATAAAATCGACAAACATCAATTCAATAACCGGTCTGAGACCGACGGTTGCCGCTCCCACCGCTGTCCCGACAATCGCACTTTCGGTAATGGGGGTGTCCTTGACCCGCTTGTCGCCAAACTGGTCCAGCAGCCCCGCGGTTACACCGAAAATTCCGCCATAAACCCCGACATCCTCACCAGCAACATAAATATTGGGATCACGCGTCATTTCAACCTTATGGGCGTCGTTTAACGCTTGCGCAAAAGTCATATTCGGCATTTTTCAATCCTCCTGTTGGGTTTCCGTTTTTTTATCGATATTTGCTGTTAAGGGCCTAAGTATATACATCTTCTGTGAGCTCGGAGACATCGGGAAACGGGCTTTCTTCGGCAAATTGTTCGGCGCCGGCCAGTTCTTTTTGAAGCGTACTCTTAATCTCTTCAATTTTGCTGTCTGTCAGCAATTCCATCTCCAGCAGTTTTTGTTCCAGCCGCGGAATAGGATCTTTTTCCTTCCACTCTTCAACTTCCGCATCATCGCGATAATCACAGGGATCGCCCTCAAAATGCCCCCGGTGGCGATAGGTTTTGCATTCAACCAGAGACGGTCCCTTGCCCTGGCGGGCCCGGCTGATGGCTTCGGCCACCGTTTCATAGACCGCCATGACATCATTTCCGTCCACAACAACGCCGGGCATATCGTATCCCGCCGCGCGGTCGGCCACATTGGGAACGCACATGGAGTTGAGCGTACAGGAGGAGATGCCGTACATGTTGTTTTCATTGACAAACACCACCGGCAGCTTCCAGCAGGTGGCCAGATTCATGGCCTCATGGGTGGTTCCCTGGTTGGCGGCGCCGTCACCGAAAAAGCACACCGCTACGCTGTCGTTGCCCAAATACTGGCAGGCCAGCGCAGCCCCGGAAGCCAGCGGCGGACCGCCGCCCACAATACCGTTGGCCCCCATAATGCCAAGATCAAGATCGGCGATATGCATGGAACCGCCCTTGCCCTTGCAGTAGCCGGTTTTTTTACCGAACAGTTCGGCCATCATCTTCTTGATGTCGCCGCCCTTGGCAATGAGATGCCCGTGGCCACGGTGGGTGCTGGTGATATAATCCTTATCGGTCAGATTCGCGCAAACGCCGGTGGCAACAGCTTCTTCACCCACATACAGATGGACAAAACCGGGGATTTTGCCGTCCGCAAAAAGTTCGGCAACACGATTTTCAAAGTTTCGAATCTTGACCATGGTGGTATACATCTTAATTAATTGTTCATTGGTCAGGTCCATTGCTTTCCTCCTTGTTTTAAGGTTGACAAAACAGCTTCATAAAATACCATCAATTTCTCTGCGTTGGGCTATCCCTCCTTTCCCAAAAAGCGTTTCTAATTCGCCCGGATGAAAACCGTCACCGCCGCGTTGGCCACGACGATTTGATCGCAGTCCGGGGCGAAATTGGGCACACAAAGCCCCTTGGCGTTCATCCCCCCTTCAACCGCGCGGGCGGTTTTTTGTCCGATGGGAACAGTGGCCTTGACCTGCTCCAGGTCCACCTTATCCGGTTTCGGACAGGCCACCAAAATATCCACCTGGATGGCTTTCAGATCCTCGATTCCCAGAATTTCCACCAATCCGCACAGACAGCTTCTGGAAATGGCGTCTTTTACAGCCCTGCAAGCGGCCTTGGTGACGTCTTCGCCGTGCAGATCCGCCCCGGTGCCGATTTCAACGATAAAACGTTTTGTTCCCATCAGCTTACCTTTCTGATTTGATCGTTTCCGGATGCGCTTTGGCTTGCATCCATCATCTCCTCTGCACGATATGAACTTCTTACCAACGGGCCGGCGGCCACGGATGTAAACCCCATGCCGCGGGCGGTTTCGGCCCACATCTCAAATTCTTCCGGCGGGACATAACGCGCCACCGGCACATGATCTTGGGACGGTGCCAAATACTGCCCCAGGGTGAGCAACATACAGCCGGCATATTTCAAATCCAGAAGGGTTTTTTTGATCTCGTTTTCCGTTTCGCCAAGACCTAGCATAAGCCCCGATTTGGCCATCAGTCCCTTGCCTGCGGCGTATGACAAAACGCCTAGTGAGCGCCGATAGTCGGCCATCGGGCGAACCCTGGCATACAGTCGCGGCACGGTTTCGATGTTATGGTTGAACACGTCCGGCCGGGCTGCGCATACCGTGTCAAGGGCCGGGATGGCCCCGTTAAAATCCGGCACCAATACTTCCACAGACACGCCGGGGCATTGTTGGCGGATCTGGCGGATGGTCCTGGCAAACTGCCCGGCGCCCCCGTCGGGCAAATCATCCCGGGTCACAGAGGTGACCACCGCGTGCGTTAACCCCAACTGCTGCACTGCCATGGCGACCCGTTTGGGTTCCCCGTCATCCGGAGCATGGGGTGCGCCCTTGTCCACTGCACAAAATCGGCACCTGCGGGTACAGCGTGTTCCCAGGATCATGAAGGTGGCGGTCCCCCGGTCAAAGCATTCCCCCTGGTTGGGGCAATGGGCGCTCTGGCAGACGGTGGCCAACTGTAAACGCTCCAGCCGCTTTGCCATGCGATCCGCAGCCCCAAGGTCTGTTGCCGATATAACCAGCCATTGCGGGCGCTTGCCCGGTTTAGCGTTTACTTCCTCACAGGCGGTGTAATGGTGCCGGCTGCAAAAATGGGCGACAAGGCGTTTTTTCACATCCGATATATCCACGGAGCCGCCCGTCTCATGATCCATGGAAGTTATTTTCTCACCTGGCTGACCGCAGGGAACAATCAGGTCGAACCATCCAGGGTCTGTAGAAACGTTTAAGGCAATCCCATGGTAGGCGACCCACTTGCGCACCGCCAGCCCGACGCTGGCGATCTTGGCCCCGTTCACCCACAGGCCCGGCTTTCCCTGTTTAAATTCAGGAACCAGCTGGTAGCTCCGCAGCACACCGGCAACCGTATCGAGCAGTCGCTTCAAAAAAGCGTGCAGATCTTTGTCGCTGACCTTAACGATTGGATAGACCACCAGTTGCCCGGGCCCATGAAACGTGGCCCGGCCGCCCCTGTCCACTTTATGCAGTGAAACGCCCTTTTGACCCAGGGCCTCTTTTGCAATGCAAAGATCTTTCAGGCTTCCGCTGCGGCCGATGGTCACCACCGGCGGGTGCTCAACCAGCACCAGGCGATCCGGGCTGCGGCCTTTTATCCGTTCGGCAACCATTTGCTGCTGACGGACAAGGGCCTGGCCGTAATCAAGCCGTCCCCAATCGATGATTTGAATCTCTTGCAATTTGCGATTTTCCATTAAGGTATCAGCCCCTGGGCAAATATAGTGCCCAGTTACCGGCATCCCGGGCCGCGTCGACCACTGCTTCCGAAAAGGTGGGATGGACCCGGATGCTGCGGGCCAGTTCCTGAACCGTGGCTTCCAGCTGCATGGCCATTACCGCCTCACCGATAATTTCGGTGGCATTGGAACCGACGATATGCACGCCTAAAATTTCACCATAACGGGCATCCGAGACGACTTTGACAGCACCATCGACCTGGTTGCGAACCATAGCCAGCCCGTTGATGGCATACGGGAAAACGCCGGTATTCACATCATAACCCTTTTTTTCCGCATCTTCTTCCGAAAGCCCCACTGCGCCCATCTCAGGCTGCGTCCACAGGCATCGGGGAATAAGATTAAATGGATAGCGGTTGTTCGCTCCCATGGCATTTTCAGCGGCAAAAACAGACATGGACGAAGCCGCGTGGCTGAGCATCCAGCCGCCGGTGGCATCGCCAATGGCAAAAATCCCTTCAACCGAGGTCTCCAGACTGTCGTTTACCCGGATGCCTTTATCTTCATTCAAGGTTACACCGAGCTTTTCCAAACCCAGGTCGGAGGTATTGGGCTCCCTTTTGGAAACCAGGACTTTTTCCACCTTGACACTGCGCTCTTTGGGGCCGGCAAGCTTGCAGGTCGTTCCTGTTTGGGTCGTTTTGACGGACTCAAGAGATGCGCGCGGAATAATTTCCACACCCTGTTCCCTTAACGCCTGGGCAACTCTCTGGCTTGTATCTGAATCTTCTTTGGGCAAAATTCTTGCCGACTCGGCCGCCATGACGACTTTACAGCCGAATGTATTCAATAAAAAAGCCATCTCGACTTCGATATAACCGGACCCGCAAACCAGTATTGACTCGGGCATCGCCGTCATTTCCAACACGTCGTCCGTGGTCATGGCGGCTTTTTTTAATCCCGGTATCTCCGGTGCGGATAAAGAACTGCCGGAGGCGATAATAATTTTTTTTGTTTCAATGATACGACCGTCTACATCCACCTCTTGCGGGCTCTTTATAACAGCGCGTCCGTTGACAACCTCAACCACGTTGTTTTGCAAAAGCGCTTCCATGCCCATGCGGATTTCAGCTGATACGCCGCTTTTTCTTTCCACAATAGCATTGAAATCAATTTCTTCCACAGATGCATTGATACCGAACTCTTCTCCGGTCTTAAGGCGCTGAAGCAAATCAGCCGCTCTCAGCCAAACCTTGCTGGGAATGCACCCTCTGTTTACACATGTGCCGCCTGTCTCGGCACATTCAGCCAATACAACATTTGCCCCCAACTGGGCAGCGCGGATCGCGGCCGCATAGCCGCCTGATCCGCCGCCGATTACAGCTACATCATACATCGTCATACCTCTCTTTAGAAAGTTGCGTTGTCAGGTTGTCAGCAGCATCGGCTGCTCCAGATATCGTGCCAAAGTATTGAGGAAAGTCATGGCCGGAGTACCGTCAACGACCCTATGGTCAAACGTCAGGCTCAGGGTCATCATATGGCGAATGGTGATCTCACCTTCGAATACGGCCGGCTTTTCTATCACACGGCCAACACCCAGGATTCCGGTCTCCGGCGGGTTGAGCACCGGTGTGAATCCATCCATACCGAGCATGCTGACGTTGCTGATGGTAAAAGTGCCGTCAGTAACCTCTTCTATGGCCAGGGCTCCTTCGCGTGCCTTTTGCGCCAGTTCCCTTATTTCTTTAGCGATTTGCAATAGATTTTTCTTTTCGGCATGTCTCAGCTTCGGCACAATGAGCCCTTCGGATAAAGCCACGGCGATGCCCAGATGAACGGTGTCATGGACCAGGATCTCTTCTCCGACCAGGGTGGAGTTCATGATGGGATGGCGCATCAATGCACGCGCGGTTGCCATGACAATAATGTCATTGTAGGAAATTTTTACGGAATCATCTTTTTTATATTCTTCCCTCACAAGGTCTCTGAAACGCACCATTTCGGTGACATCCACCTCGGTGAAGGTGGTGAGCTGGGCCGCGTTTTGCAAGCTGGCGTGCATATTGTCTGCAATAACTTTACGTATTCCCTCAAAGGGGATCACCTTGACTTGGGAAGGCGCTTCTTGGGGGACAACTTTTGCCGCCGCAAGGGCACGCTCGACATCTTGCCGGGTGATTTTACCATTTTCCCCGGTTCCGGTAATTTTAGCTATGTCCAGACCTTCCTGTTTGGCGATTTCGGCGGCCAGGGGGGTGATTTTAGGTGCGGGCGGTCCTTCTTCATGGAATTTGAGGACATCCGCCTCTTTTATTTTTCCATCAGGACCGGTGCCCGGTACCGATGCTAAATCAACACCCAACTCTTTTGCCAGACGGCGAGCGGATGGAGTTGACAATATTCGCTTCTTTTCCACCGGTACGGTTTCTGCTTCAGCGGCCTGGGGCTTTCCCGCCTCCGCTTTCATTTCAACCACTTCACCGGCCTTGATACCCTCAATCCGTTCAGGTTGCTCCCCGGCCTGCGCAATAACGGCTAATATCGTCCCCACCGGTACGGTCGCGCCTTCCGGAACCACAACTTGAAACAGAATCCCGGTCTCCGGTGATTCTACCTTGTTTGTAATTTTTTCCGTTTCAACTTCAAATAAATTCTCTCCTTTCTCTACGGAATCACCTTCATGTTTATACCACTTCGAGACTTTGCCCTCTTTCATCGTCATGCCCAGTTTCGGCATTGTTACGTTAACACTCAATCTCCAGTCCTCCTTTCCCCCAATAAAAAAGCCAAGCCACCATTAAAAGGCAACTAGGCTATTTATTTTAAGACATACTGCATTTCACCCATTCTCCCCTAGACGGGTTTTGCGTTGTCTTGTACTTATAGAATGTATTTATCCATAAGAATTTTTGATTAAAACAAGGATAGAGATATATTAGAAATATTCAATTTGGTCAACAATGAAAATATTGATAATAATAATTGATATTTATGTATATAGTTATTTAGATTCTCTTTCTTGGAAGCTTCACAAGCCGTTGCGATATTTGTTCCATATCCAATTCTGAAACTCAAGAAAATTCAAATGGTGCAAAGCACAATATATAGTGTCCTGTCATATTCGACCGGAGCTGTAAATTACATCAACTAATATAACAAAATTTGGCTTGCCTAAAATTGTATGTTTCGTACACATTCCTGATTAAACCAATTCATGTTGGATTAACAACCGAAATTTACACTCAAACAATCATAGCACGTCTTCAAATCTTCATTTAAAAACTTAACAACAAAAAATTTATGACATATATTTCGATACATCCGGATTGATCCACAATTTTTTTCTTGACATTTCAAGACGACCGGTCTAATTATTTTCTATCACTTTTGAAAAAGAAGTCTCATGAAAATGAATACAAAACAAAATATACTGCAAATCGGAGCCGAAATTATTCATCGCAAAGGATACAATGCGACTGGTCTTCAGGAAATCCTCAGCGCCGCAAATGTGCCGAAAGGCTCATTTTACAACCATTTCAAAAGCAAAGAGGATTTTGGTCTCCAGGTCATTGATTTTTTTGCAGACTTTTTCGCTCAATTTTGCAAAGACATCCTTGAAGATTCCAACCGTTCACCACTCGGCCGGCTGGAACTGCTGTTGGATCGGTTCATGGAATTTTTCGATTCCAGGGGATACACCTGCGGGTGTCCGGTAGGCAACTTAGCTCAAGAATTGGGCGATTCAAGCCCTGTTTTTCAAGAAAAATTATCCAAAACCATTGATACAATGGTTGATTACTACACCATGATTCTTTCAGAAGCCCAGGCTGCAGGAGAAATTCACAAGGACATAAACGCAAAAGAGGCGGCTAGTTTCATTGTTACAAGCTGGCATGGAGCTCTGATCCGCATGAAAGTGTCCAAAGGCGTTGGGCCGCTGAAGAATCATAAAAAATTTATATTTAATTATGTGTTGAAGTCCTGACTGTTGAGCGGAGATGGCAGTCAGGATTTTTTTGTACCAGGGATCAATTAGACCGGTCTATTTATCCCTGTTTTAGCAGTGAGCTTTTAATTGAAAGGTATAGCTTGAATCAACCCCCAAAATAAGAAAAGGAGCGTAACTATGAGTAAACAAGAGACCGTTAAAGAAGTGGTTAGGGAACACAATTTGCTGCGGATCGCTACAATTGATTCCAGTGGACTGCCGTGTGTAAGAAGCGTAGATTATGCTGTGGGAGATAGCGAAAACGTTTTGTATTTTATCACCCAAAAAGATTCAAGAAAGGTGCAGCAGATAAAAGACAATGGTAATATCGCTTTTGCGATTGATCACGATTGCCCTACCTGGGATGAACTGCAAAAATTAAAATATATTAAGGGTGCCGGAACCGCTGCATTGGTCGAAGACCCCCAGGAGATGGAAAAGGCCTTTGGACTTCTGATGCAAAAATTCCCCTTTTTAAAAGACTTGCCGGGCGACCCATCAGATTTTGTGGGAATAAAGGTGGAGCTCAAAGAAGTATTTGTAACGGATAACACAATTCAATTCGGTCATACGGAGACCGTTACTTATTAATTCAGGACATTAGTGGTACAGAGGGCGAAAGCTCTGTACCTAAGCGATTTTCCCACAAGACAATAAAGCCGGTAGGATAGATAACGTTTGAAAACAAATTACAAAATTAAACACTACGGCTGTTATTGCTCGGAAAGGAGAGGATAGGACATGTCGTTTATCCATATGATTCCACCAAACAAGGCAACAGGTGAAACAAAAGAAGTTTACCGATATATGGCCGAAGTCGGAGGATCGGACAAGAAAATCCCGAAGATAGTCCAGGTATTTAGTCTTCGTCCGAGTTCTATGAGAAGAATGTTGCGGACCTGGGAACTCGGTATGTGGGTAGGGGACGAACCCCGAGAGATGCGTGAAATGATTGGGGCGGCGGTCTCACGCCTAAACAGCTGTCGATACTGAACCGATGCCCATGAGGCCAACCTGCAGGCTGCAGGCGGAAAGGCAACAAGGGCCGCTCATTTACTTAAGGGTTCTGCGAAAGATATGACACCACTGGAGCATGAGTTGATCGTACTCGTCAGAAAGACTTGTGAACAACCTGCCCGTCTTGAACCCAAGGATCTGATCCCCATCCGGGAGATTGCCGGAGACGGCGCTCTTGATTACGCATTGGTTGTTGTGTCATTTCATTTTATCAACCGGATTTCGGATTTACTTGGCATCGTCACGGAATTTCTTCCCATCACCCTTCGTCGCTTCGAATTTTTCAGGCGCATGGCCGTCCGACTTCTGAGTATTTTTATGGCGAAGATGGATCTTTCGAATCGAGAGTACGGGATCTCTTACGATGAAGCGGTTAACAGCATGGCGCCACTTTTTGAAGACTCAATGGGCAAACCACCCGGAAATGAATTCGAATCGATCAGGTCAAGACCCAAACTAATCGAAGCTATACGTCTGGCTTTGGAAGAGAGAGACAGGCGCAGCAGCCTCGACCGGGGCATCATAGCCAAGATTCAACGCACGGTTGAGCAAGCGCTACCAAACAGTGCAGATGATACGGAAGGATTTCATACAAGACCAGATGACCCGGTCGAGAATTTTGCTTTTCTGGGGACCCGTTACGCCTACCGTACAACGAAGAAAATGATAGATGTCCTCAGAGAAGAAGGTTTTGATGACTTAGGCGTGCTTGATCTTGCCGTCGCGATTGCCGATGCCAACCAATGGGCCAGGCTTTATCGCCTTCTGGGTCTGCCGCCAGAGTTATTTTATTTGAAATAGGGGACATCCTTATTATGGCTTAATCGCAGTAAATTTTACGCTGACGACTTTGCCCTGCACAACAGCCAAGTCCTCTTTTGCCGGTGCCGGCGTAAACTCCTCGCCGGGACAACATGCCATGGCTTTCAGTTCCTGCGGTGTCAGGATGTGCCGGGACACAACCATAATTTTGGCAAAACCCGCTCTTTTTACCGTCTGCCAGTAATCCTCTGCGGGAATCGCCCCTCCCAAACAGCCGGACCAATTTTCCTGAAATCGTTCCCGCAGGCGAGGATCAATTTCTTCGGTTAAGACAATATCCGATATCGCCAGGCGTCCCCCGGGGTGCAGGATCCGATGGGCTTCCGCATACACGGCCATTTTGTCGGGACATAGATTAATGACACAGTTGGATAACACCACATCCGCAAAACTGTCGGGCAACTGTGAATTCTCCAGTTCGGCGACGCAGAGTTCAATATCCATTTCTTGCAGTCCCGACTCGATCACAGCCTGCTTGGCCCGTTCTATCATTTGAGGAGCAAAATCCAGTCCGACGACCCGGCCCGGTTGGCCGACCCTGTGAGACGCCAGAATGACGTCTATCCCGCCACCGCAACCGAAATCCACGACAGTTTCACCGGGCTGAAGGTTGGCAAAGCCGGTAGGATTGCCGCACCCCCGTGAAAGGTTGATGCCGATCTCCGTCACCAGGGAAAGTTCTTCCTGCCCGTAAAGGGCCTGGTCAACCGCGAAGCCCGAACCGGGCTGTCTCTTGCTCGGTCAACAGGACTCCTGATTACCGCCGGTTTCAGCAAAACTACCGTAGCGCGTTATAACCGTTTGCCTGATTTCCTTGGTTAACATGGTACGCATTCCTTTAGATCAAATGAGAAAAGTTTACAAATAAATACCACATGGTATTATAAAGGGTCAAATTCTAAGTTAAAAAAAACTTGACAAAGAGGAGTCTTTTAATTATATTTCGATATATGTCGAACAATCGTGATAAAAATATCGAAAAATTTGCCGATATGTTTAAGGCTCTCTCCAACCCGAACCGGCTAGAAATATTCATGCGCCTGATTTCCTGCTGCCAGCCGGGAACAGTCACCAGTATAAATCCCAGTACCGGAATGCCCGGGTGTGCCTGTGTCGGGGAACTCGGCGAAGATCTGGGCATTGTGCCTTCAACAATTTCACATCATATCAAAGAGCTTCGTCAGGCCGGTCTCATCCGTATGGAACGGCGGGGGCAAAAAATCGAGTGCTTTATCGATCCGGCAACCCTGACGGCTTTGCAGGAATTTTTTTCGTAAAATTTTTTCAATATACTATTCGATAATTGCCGAATAATAGAAACTATTATTGACCAAACAGGAGGTTATTATGCAAACCAAAGACAAAGAAGAAATCCGGCAGGCTGTGCGAGAAAGTTATGGAAAAATAGCAAGGGCCGGCAATATTGTTGCCGGGATAAGTCCATCAGTATCCTGCTGCGGCGAATCAAATCCTTGCGCCGGAACGACCACGACAGCCTCGTGCTGCGGCGGGCCTGAAGTTACCACGGAAGGAATTTCCGCACTCATGGGCTATTCAAAACAAGATTTGACTAGCGTTCCGGAAGGTGCCAACATGGGACTGGGATGCGGCAATCCCGTGGCCCTGGCCTCGCTGAAAGCCGGAGAAATTGTTGTCGACCTGGGCAGCGGCGGTGGCTTTGACTGCTTTCTGGCAGCCAAACAGGTGGGGGAGACCGGAAAGGTCATCGGGATCGACATGACCCCGGATATGTTGAGCAAGGCCCGTGACAACGCCGAAAAAATGCAGGCCAAAAATGTCGAGTTCCGCCTGGGTGAGATCGAACACCTGCCGGTGGCCGACAACAGTTCGGACATCATTATGTCGAACTGTGTGATCAATCTTTCACCGGATAAGCTGAGTGTTTTCCGCGACGCCTATCGCATCCTCAAGCCCG